>JAFIEL010000059.1 GCA_020832585.1 Natronohydrobacter sp.
CGTTCTCCGGGTGCAGGATGCGTGTGGCCACGCTGGCATGAAGCTGCGGCAGGCTAGCGCGGCGGTGCAGAATCGCGCGCGTGCCGTGCAGCACTTGCCCCTCGGGGCTGGTCGGATCGCGCTCGGCATGTTCGGCGCGGTCCCAGTCCATGCAGGGCCGGTGCAGCCAGCGACTGTCGGGGGCATGCAGCGGATTGTCGAGATAGGACCAGTCGTTCGGAAGCGCGATTTCATCGCCCATCCAGATCATCGGCACCCCGCCGAAACTCGCGATCAGCGCCACGCCCATCAGCATGCGCTGCACGGCAAGCTCTGGCGCGACCTCCACCCCTGTCAGCGAGGCGAGTGTGCCCGAAATGCGCTTGTCGCCTGTCGCGGGGTTTTCCTGAAACAGCGCGCCACGCGCGAAACTGCCCGCAAAGCCGCCCTCGTAGAAATCCGAGAGAAACGCCCGATGCGCCGCGCCCGAGAAGCCCAGATCGCCTGCATCCTCATCCGTCACCGCCCAGCCGATATCGTCATGGCAGCGAAGATAGGTGACGTAAGTGGCGTTGGTCAGCCGTTCGGGGAAATGCGTGGCCAAGACATGCCGCATGAGCCGCGTGTCGCGGGCGGCCAGTGCCGACCAGTATTGCACCATCAGCGAGTTGTGATAGGCGAGGTTGCCCACGCGCCCGTCATGTTCGCCCGTCCCCAGATAGGTCAGCATTTCGGCGGGCGCGGTGATGGCTTCCTCCAGATGGATCACGGCGGGTGCCACGATCCGGCAGACCGCGCGCAGCGCACGCAGCAGCATATGCACTTCCGGCTCGGACTGGCAGCGCGTGCCCATGCGTTTCCACATGAACGCCACCGCATCAAGGCGCAGCACATCCACGCCCTTGTTGGCGAGAAACAGCATGATTTTCGAGATTTCCAGAAACACCCACGGGTTTGACCAGTTCAGATCCCATTGATGTTCATGGAAGGTAGTCCAGACCCATTTCCCGAGTTCGGGCACAAAGGTAAAGCTGCCCGGCGCGTCATTGGGGAAGATCTCGACCAGCGTCTGTTCATACTGGCGCGGCAGGGTATCGTCATCAAAGATGTAGTAGAAATCCTGATAGGCTTTCTCGCCCGCAATCGCGCGCTGCGCCCAGTCATGTTCGCGCGCGGTATGGTTCAGGACCAGATCGACGCAAAGCGACATGCCCCGCCCGCGCATCTTGCGCGCCAGCCGTTCCAGATCGGCCATGCTGCCCAAGGCCGGATTGATCCGCCGATAATCCTGCACCGAATAGCCGCCATCATTCGCCCCCATGCGCGGCTTCAGGCAGGGCATGACATGCAGATAGCGCACACCCAGCCCGTCGAGATAATCCAGCCTGCCCTCGATCGCGCTGATGGAGCCTGCGAAGCGGTCGGCATAGGCGGCATAGCCCACCATATCGGGGCGCAGGAACCAGTCAGGTTCCAGATCGCGTTGCAGGTCCAGCCGTTTCAGATCGGCGGGGCGGGCTTTCGATGCCCGCGCCATCTCGTCGCGCAAAGCTGCCGACATGGCGGCCAGATCAGGATGGCCACCATAAAGCCGATCCAGCATCGGCCACAGATCAGGCGCGCTGCGGGCATTGCGCAACTCGAAGAGGTCCGAGGCAGGGGCAGTCCGGGCCATCTCTCAGGTGATCACATCAGGGCCCTGACGGCCCGTGCGCGCCGCAATGCCTGCAATGGCATCTATCGCGGTGATGACATCGGCCAGTGCCGCCTGTGGATCATGATGCAGCGCAGCAGGGTCTGTTTCCAGCGCTTCAAGATAGACCCGCAGCGTGGCCCCTGCCGTGCCAGTGCCAGACAGGCGCAGCACCGCCCGCGCGCCATTCGTGAAGAACACGCGCAGCCCCTGCCCTGCGGAATGTGAGCCATCCACCGGGTCGTCATAGGCAAATGCATCCGCGCTATCGACGATCAGCGCGCCGTAGGACTTGCCCGCCAGCGCGGGCAATTCGGCGCGCAGATCGGCAATCAGGGCACCCGCGGCGTCGCTGTTCACTTCCTCATAGTCATGGCGCGAATAGTAGTTGCGTCCGTAGCGCGCCCAATGATCGGACATGATCTGCCCCACACCCTTGCCTGTGCTGGCCAGAATGTTCAGCCACAAAAGCACGGCCCAAAGCCCGTCCTTCTCACGCACATGGTTCGACCCGGTGCCAGCCGATTCCTCGCCGCAGAGCGTGGCGCGACCGGCGTCGAGCAAGTTGCCGAAGAATTTCCAGCCTGTCGGTGTCTCGAAACACGCGATCCCCTTGGCCGCCGCCACGCGGTCCACCGCCGCCGATGTGGGCATGGAACGCGCGACCCCTGCCAGCCCCCCCGCATAGCCCGGTGCCAGATGCGCAAGGTCCGCGAGCACGGCCAGACTGTCCGAGGGGCTGACATAACAGCCGCGCCCGACAATCATGTTGCGGTCGCCATCGCCATCAGAAGCCGCCCCGAAATCAGGAGCATCATCTGCATACATGGCCGCCATCAGTTCATGCGCCCAGATCGGGTTGGGGTCTGGATGGCCGCCGCCAAAATCGGGCGAAGGCGTGCCATTGACAACCGATCCCGCAGCCGCGCCAAGACGGTTTTCCAATATCTCATGCGCGTAAGGGCCAGTGATCGCATGCATGGCGTCAAACCGGATGCGGAAGCCGTCGGCAAAAAGCGTGCGGATCGCGGCGAAATCGAACAGGCTCTCCATCAGATCGGCGTAATCGGCGATCGGGTCGATGACCTCGACCACCATCGCGCCCAGTTGCGCCTCGCCCAAGAGGCCGATGTCGGGCGCGTCGCCCTCCCAGATGCGATATTCAGTCAAATCCTGCGTGCGGGCAAAAATCTGGTCAGTCACGGCTTCACTGGCAGGTCCACCATTCGGCCCGTTGTATTTCAGCCCGAAATCCGCCTCTGGCCCACCGGGATTGTGGCTGGCCGACAGGATCAGCCCGCCATCAGCCTTGCGCTTGCGGATCAGATGCGAAGCCGCAGGCGTGGACAAGAGGCCCCCCTGCCCCACGATGCAGCGCGCGGCCCCGTTGGCCGCGGCCATGCGCAGGATCACCCCGATGGCGGTATCGTTGAAATAGCGCCCGTCGCCACCGACGACCAACGTCCGGCCCTCGACCCCGCCGATCCCGTCAATGATCGCCTGAACGTAGTTTTCCAGATAGGGCGTCGCCATGAACACCGGGGTTTTCTTGCGCAGCCCCGATGTGCCGGGCTTCTGGCCTGCAATCGGGCTGGTCTGAATGGTCTGGATCACTGGTCTCTCCCCCTGCGGCTTGGGCGCGCGCGTGTCGGCGCGTCCCTTGTCATCTTGAACACCGCCACCGAATTGCCCTTGACCAATGATGCCACAAGCGGCGGGTGTTCCATATTCAGATCGGTCGTGTCGAACACGCGGCGCCAGAACTGGCCGTCCTGCGCTTCGGGCATGGTCACTTTCACATCACCGCCATTATTGAACACGACGAAAATGGCGTCAAATCGGCGCTCATAGGTCGGGGTCGAATGGGCCATGCGGATTTCGACCCCCAGAAACCGCAGATCAGCGCGGTTCCAGTCCTCATCGCGCATCACCGCGCCGTTGGGCTTGCGCCAGAAGACATCGGGCTTGCCATCCTCAGGCCGAGGTTTGGCATGCAAAAACCGCTTCTGACGCAGAATCGGGTTGTCCTTGCGAAAGGCAATGGCCGCGCGGCAGAAGTCCAGAAAGTCGTTATCTGCCTTGTCCCAGTCCACCCAGCCCATCGGGTTGTCCTGCGCATAGGCGTTGTTATTGCCGTTCTGGGAATTGCCGATCTCGTCGCCTGCAAGGATCATTGGCGTGCCCTGGGAAAACATCAGCGTGGCGAACATGTTGCGGCGACGTTGCGCCCGGCGGGCAAGGATTTCTGCGTCGTCGCTTGGACCTTCATGGCCGCAATTATCCGAGAAATTATGGTCATGCCCGTCGCGGTTCTCCTCGCCATTGGCGAGATTGTGCTTCTTCGCATAGCTGACCGTATCCATCAGCGTGAAGCCGTCATGCGCGGTCAGGAAATTCACAGAGGATGTGGCGGGCCGCCCGTCATGGTCGAAATGCAGCGCGGATCCCGAAATGCGGCGCGAGAGCTTGCGCGCCTGCCCGTCATCACCGCGCCAGAAGGACCGCACAGTGTCGCGATACTTGTCATTCCATTCGCGGAAAGGCGCGGGATAGGCGCCAAGCTGGTAGCCCTCGTGGCCGATATCCCAGGGCTCTGCGATCAGCTTCACGCGATTGAGCACCGGATCCTGCCGGATCGCGCGGCAGAACGGACCGTCGCGGTCGAACATGCCCCCAGTGCGCGCCAGCGTCGAGGCCAGATCGAAGCGGAAGCCATCGACATGCATCACCTCGACCCAGTAACGCAAGCTGTCCATCACCAGCCGCAGCGCAAAGGGATGGTCCATGTTGATCGTGTTGCCGCAGCCCGTGTCATCAATGAAATAGCGCCGGTCATCTGCCAGCCGGTAATAGGCGGCATTGTCAAAGCCCCGGAAACACAGAGTTGGGCCGCGCTGGTCGCCTTCGGCGGTGTGGTTATAGACCACATCAAGGATCACCTCGATACCCGCGGAATGAAAGCGCGCGACCATCTGCTGGAACTCGGCGATTTCCCCTGCCGACATATAGCGCGGCTCTGGCGCGAAGAAGGCATAGGTCATGTAGCCCCAGTAGTTGCGCAGGCCCTTGTCGACCAGAAACCGGTCATCGACGAAACCCTGCACCGGCAAGAGTTCAATCGCCGTGATCCCGAGTTTCGTCAGATGCTCCAGCATCGGATCAGAGGCCAGCCCCAGAAACTTGCCCGCATGGGGCACGTCCGAGCGCATCGCCGTCAGTCCCTTGACATGCGCTTCATAGATCACGGTTTCCGTCCAGCTATGGCTGGGCCGCCCCTTTTTCGCATCCCAACTGAAAGCCGGGTCCACCACGACCGAGCGCGGCATGAATGGCGCAGAATCGCGCGTGTCATAGCTCAGATCGGCCTGCGGATCGCCGATCCTGTAGCCGTAAAGCGCGTCATTCCAGATCGGATGGCCGGTCAGCTTCTTGGCATAGGGGTCGATCAGCAGCTTGTGCGGGTTGAAGCGGTGGCCCTCGCGCGGCAGATAGGGGCCGTGGACGCGGTAGCCATATTGCTGCCCCGGACGCATGCCGGAAATGTAGCCATGCCAGACATGGCCATCGCGTTCGGCCAGATCGATCAGCAGCGCCTCATTGCCTTGCTCATCGAACAGGCACAGCGTCACGCGGGTTGCGTTTTGCGAGAAGACCGCGAAATTCACGCCTTCGCCGTCGAAAGTGGCCCCCAGAGGATAGGGACGGCCAGCGGTGAGCTGAAAGGAACTGATCATGTCGCGATGCCAGGCAAGCCCTTGTAAAGCGCCGCATAAGCGGCGGCCGAATGATCCCACCCGACAGGATGGGCCATAGCATTGCGCTGCATCCGGCGCCAGAGTTTCGGCTGCGCATAGAGCGCGCAAAGCCGGGCAAGCGCATTCCCCAGCGCCTGCGCCGTGACCGGATGGAACTGGATGCCCGTCGCCACAGGCTTACCCGCAAGCGTTGCATGTGTTGCAGGGATCACCGTATCAGCCAGCCCGCCCGTAAGCGCCACCAGCGGCACAGTGCCGTAGCGCAGCCCGTAAAGCTGGGTCAGGCCACAGGGTTCAAAGCGCGAAGGCACAAGGATCGCATCGCCCCCCGCCATCATCCGGTGCGAAAGCGCCTCATCATAGCCGATGCGCACGGCCACATTCGGATGGCGCGCTGCACGCTCGAAAGCGGCCTGCAGGACAGGATCACCACTGCCCAGAACCGCCAGTTGCCCGCCCCGGTCAAGAAGGGTCGGCAGTGCGTCCAGCAGCAGATCCAGCCCCTTCTGTTCGGTCATCCGCGAGATCACGATACAAAGCGGGCCGTCAGCTTCCGGCAGTCCAAATTCGGCGCGCAGTGCGGATTTGTTTGCAGCCTTGCCCTCGGGACGCGCGTAAGGGGTGATCAGCGGATCGGCCTCGGGAGACCAGATGCAGGTATCGATCCCGTTCAGGATGCCCGAAAGCACGTTCCGTCGTGCCGCAAGAACACCTTCCAGCCCCATGCCGAATTCCGGCGTCAGCAATTCCTCGGCATAGGTGGGCGATACGGTCGTGATCCGGTCCGCGAAGACCAGCCCGGCTTTCAGCGCGGAAATCTGGCCCCAGTATTCGACCCCCTCGGGCGTGAAATCGGCAGAACTGAGCCGCAAGGCCGATAGGCGGCTGGCAGGCGCGAGGCCCTGAAAGGCAATGTTGTGGATCGTCAGAACCGTGCGCACCTGCCCGGCCGCGGGTCCGCGCGCGATATAGCAAGGCGCAAGCCCGCCCTGCCAGTCATGGGCATGGACAATCTCGGGGCGCCAGTCGGGCAGCAAGCCGCCCGCGATTTCTGCCGCGACCCATGACAGCGCCGCAAAGCGTTCGGGATTGTCCGGCCAGTCGCGGCCTGTGTCGCTCAGGTAAATCCCTGCGCCCCGGTCATAGAGATGGGGTGCGTCCAGCACCAGCAAATCCAGCCCCGCCACAGTGGCCGCCAGCACGCGCGCCGCGCCCCCGAAACAATCGCC
Organism: Natronohydrobacter sp.; assembly: GCA_020832585.1. Classification (GTDB taxonomy): domain Bacteria; phylum Pseudomonadota; class Alphaproteobacteria; order Rhodobacterales; family Rhodobacteraceae; genus Roseinatronobacter. The sequence goes on from JAFIEL010000059.1 coordinate 6,657, forward strand.
GAGGCGCGCGCAGACCTCGCCCCCGTCCAGTGCGGCCATCACCGCAGGATAGCCCGGCAGCAGCGTGCGCATCTGAACGCCCGCGCCGGCAAGCGCGCCGGGCAAAGCACCGGCCACATCGGCAAGCCCGCCGGTTTTGACCAGCGGCGCGCATTCCGATGTGACCGACAGAACCCGTGTCACTGTGCGGCTTTCCAGTTCTCAACCATGGCTTTGGTGATCAAGGTGACGCCTGTCTCGGTGACGCGGAAATGCTTGGCATCCTCAACCGGGTCCTCACCCACCACAAGCCCTGCCGGGATCACCACGCCCCGGTCGATCACGCATTTTCTGAGCCGCGCCGAGCGGTTCACCACCACATGCGGCAAGACTACGGCGTGATCCAGCACAGCATAGGAATTTGTGTGGACCTGCGTGAACAGCAGCGAATTTCGCACTTCCGTCCCAGAGATGATGCAGCCGCCCGACACCATCGAGGAAATCGCCATGCCGCGGCGGTCCAATTCGTCATGGATGAATTTAGCAGGCGGCACGGATTCGGAATAGGTCCAGATCGGCCAGCTCTTGTCCCACAGATCCAGCGTAGGGGTGAAATCGGTCAGGTCGATATTTGCGCGCCAGAAGGCATCAATTGTGCCAACATCGCGCCAATAGGCCTCGGCCCCTTCTGCACGCACACAGGAATCGTCGAATTTATGGGCAACCGCCTTGCCATGCTTGACGATCTCGGGGATCAGGTCATTGCCGAAATCATGGCTGGAATTGGGGTCTTGCGCGTCTTTCTCCAGCAGGTCACGCAGGAAGGTCCACGAAAAGACGTAAATCCCCATCGAGGCCAGCGCCTTGTCCGGCTGGCCAGGCATGGCGGGCGGGTCTTTGGGTTTTTCGAGGAAGGACGTGATGCGGCTGTCGGCGTCTACCGCCATGACACCAAAGGCGCTGGCTTCTTCGCGCGGGACCGTAAGGCAGCCGACTGTCACATCCGCGCCAGATTGCACATGCTGGCGCAACATCAGCTCGTAATCCATCTTGTAGATGTGATCGCCTGCCAGAATGACGATGTAATCAATACCGTAACTGTCGATGATGTCGATATTCTGTGCCACCGCATCGGCGGTGCCGCGATACCACGTCGCCTCATTCATGCGCTGCGAGGCGGGCAGAATGTCGAGATATTCGTTGCGTTCGGCGCGAAAGAAATTCCAGCCGCGCTGGCAATGGCGGATCAGGGAATGCGCCTTGTATTGCGTGGCCAGCGCCATGCGGCGGACCCCGGAATTGAGCGCATTCGAGAGCGCGAAGTCGATGATCCGGGTCTTGCCGCCGAAATAGACCGCCGGTTTCACCCGGTTGTCGGTCAGTTCCTTCAGCCGCGATCCGCGCCCGCCTGCAAGCACGAATGCCATCGAGCGTTGTGCCAGTCTTGACGTTTCTGCCATCTCAGTCCTCCCTGAACCTTGTGGTCATCCAATCCTACGCGCGCAGTCGGAATATCACGGTCGCGAGTGGCGGCAGCGTGATGCGGATATGCTGCGCCATGCCGTCCCAGTCGCCCGCGACACTGTCACACCCGCCCAGATTGCCGCGATTGCCCCCACCATAGAGCGCGGAATCGGTGTTCAGCACTTCCTCCCAATGCCCTGACGCGGTCACGCCCAAGGCCAGGTCATGGCGCTCAATCGGCGTGAAATTGCAGATCACGATCACCGGCGCGTCGCCGTCCCGCCCGAAGCGTGCGAAGGCGAGTTTCGAGATGGCGGGATCATTGGCGATCCACTGAAAGCCGGACGCCTCGCAATCACGCCGATAGAGCGCGGGCGTAACGCGATAGACACGGTTCAGATCGCGCACCAGCGCCTGCACGCCGCGATGATTTTCGCCTGCCAGCGCGTCCCAATCGACGGATTTATCGTGGTTCCATTCGCCGTATTGGGCAATCTCGCAGCCCATGAACAGCAGCTTCTTGCCCGGAAACCCCCACATATAGCCGTAATAGGCGCGCAGGTTCGCGAATTTCTCCCACTCGCTGCCCGGCATCTTGTCGATCATCGCGCCCTTGCCATGCACCACTTCATCATGGCTGATCGGCAGGATGAAATTCTCGGTCCAGGCCCAGTCGATCGGAAAGGTCATCAGGTGATGATCATAGCTGCGATAGATCGGGTCTTTCGCGATATAGCGCAGCGTGTCGTTCATCCAGCCCATATTCCACTTGTAGCCAAAGCCAAGGCCGCCCGTATCGACCGGACTGGAAACCCCCGGAAAGGCCGTCGATTCCTCGGCCAGCGTCATGATGCCCGCGACCTCGCCATAGGCCACCGTGTTCATTTCGCGCAGAAAGGCGATGGCTTCCAGATTCTCGCGCCCGCCCATGTGATTGGGGATCCACTCGCCGTCCTTGCGCGAATAGTCACGGTAGAGCATGCTTGCCACCGCATCCACGCGCAGTCCGTCGATATGGTATTCCTTGAACCAATAGAGGGCATTGGCGGTCAGGAAATTGCGCACTTCCGTCCGGCCATAATTGTAGATCAAGGTGTTCCAGTCCTGATGGAAGCCTTCGCGCGGATCGGCATGTTCATAAAGATGCGTGCCGTCAAACTGCGCCAGCCCATGCGCGTCAGACGGGAAATGCCCCGGCACCCAGTCAAGGATCACGCCCAGCCCCGCATTGTGCGCGGCCTCTACCAGCGCGCGGAACGCATCTGGCGGGCCGAAACGGATCGTGGGGGCATAAAGGCCCACAGGCTGATAGCCCCAGGAGCCATCAAACGGAAATTCGCTGACCGGCAGAAATTCCAGATGGGTGAAGCCCATATCCACCGCATAGTCCACCAGTTCCGTGGCCAGTTCCCGGTAGGAGAGCGGGCGGGCCCCATCCTCCCAGCGGCGTTTCCATGAGCCCAGATGCACCTCGTAGATCGAGATCGGCTGGTCGCGACGGTTGGCCAGCGCGCGACGGTCCATCCACGCGTCATCATCCCAGCCATAGCCCGAAATGTCGCGCACGACCGAGGCCGTGGCGGGTGGGTGCTGCGCGCCAAAGCCCACCGGGTCGGCTTTTTGCGCGACCGCGCCTTGCGCAGTAATCAGCTCGTATTTGTAGATCACCCCGTCCGTCAGGCCGGGTATGAACAACTCCCACACTCCCGTCTCGCCCACACGGCGCATGGGATATTGCGCGCCGTTCCAGTGGTTGAAATCGCCCAGAACGGAAACCCGCTGCGCATTGGGGGCCCAGAGTGCGAAATGGACGCCTGCCACGCCTTCATGCGTGATGACATGCGCGCCAAGCGCCTGCCAGATCTGGCGATGCGTGCCCTCGCCCAGCAGATACTGGTCCAACTCGCCCAGTACCGGGCCGAAGCGGTAGGGATCGTCATGATCCCAGACCGTGCCATCGGCATAAGTTGCGCGCAATCCATAAGGGGTTTTCGATTTCGGCACGGCTGCCGCAAATACCGGTCCGGCCAAGCGCTCCAAAACCACGCTCTTGCGGGCAAACTGCGCCTCAAGCCGCTCAGCCCCCGGTGCCATCGCTACCAACCAACGCTTGCTCCCTTGATCATGCAGGCCCAGCACATCGAAAGGCGCGTCATGGTGCCCCTGCATCAGCCGCTCCAGATCATCCGATATCATATGGGGCGGCAGAGCGTCACTCATGGGCGGTTCCTTATGCAGCCGTCTTGCGGGCGATCACGAAGCCATTGGCGCCGAAAGTGATCTTGTCTTTTTCGAGTGTAACACCCTGCGACACCAGCGGCGCAAGAGTTTGTGCCATATCGCACGCGGCCTCATCTGCGGAGAGGTTGTAGAGGCAGACCAGCCCTTCGCCACGCGTGAAGCCAAGGATCGGGTCGGGTAGGTCAAGGAAGGTCATCGCGCCTTCGTTCAGATCTGCCTCCGACTTCCGCAGCGCAAGCATCTGGCGATAGAAATTCAGCACCGAGTCTGGCGCGCCTTGCGTATCGACCGCCCGCGCGGCCTGCGGGGGTTTCACTGGCAACCATGTCGCATTGGCCTGCGAGAAACCCGCATTGGGCGCGCTCGCTTCCCAGACCATCGGCGTGCGGCAGCCGTCGCGGCCCTTGTGATCGGGCCAGAAATTGATGCCCTCGGGGTCGGTCAGTTCGTGGAATTGCAGATCCGTATCGGTCTGGCCCAGTTCCTCGCCCTGATAGAGGCAGATCGAACCACGGAAGGCCAATAGCATCGCGGCGGCCTGCTTGGCCAGCGCGGCGCTATCCTGCGCATGGGGCAGCCAGCGGCCCACATGGCGCGGCACATCATGGTTGGAAAACGCCCAGCACGGCCAGCCGCCGGGGGCTTTCCGGAAAAACTCCTCGATGCGCGAGCGGAAATGATCGGGGCTGAAATTCGGCCCCAGCATCTCGAAGGAATAGGCCATATGCAGGCGCTTGCCCGATGTGTATTGGCCCATCAATTCGATGGAATGATGACTGTCGCCCACCTCGCCCACTGTGGTGCGCGCATCGAACTCGTCCATCAAAGCGCGGATCCGTTCGACAAAGGCCAGGTTCTCGGGCTGATTCTTCGAAAACAGGCAATATTGCATGTCATAGGGGCGGAATGCATCCATCCCCCAGGGCAGGAAATTCGCCGGATTATCGCGCAGATGCTTGTCATGGAAGTAGAAATTGACCGTATCCAGCCGGAACCCGTCCACGCCGCGTTCCAGCCAGAAACGCATGGTGCCCAAAAGGTAATCCTGCACCTCGGGGTTATGCAGGTTCCAGTCGGGCTGTTCGCGCAGGAAGTTGTGCAGGTAATATTGCTTGCGCCGCGCATCCCATTCCCAGCCCGGCCCGCCAAAGATCGCCTGCCAGTTATTGGGCGGCGTGCCATCTGGCTTCGGGTTGGCCCAGACAAACCAATCGGCCTTGGGATTGTCACGCGAGGACCGCGATTCAATGAAAAATTCATGCTGGTCCGAGGCATGCGAGATGACCTGATCGATGATGACTTTCAGCCCAAGGCCATGGGCTTTTTCGATCAGCGCGTCGAAATCCTCCATCGTGCCGAAGCTTGGGTCGATGTCGGTATAATCGGACACGTCATAGCCCATATCCTTCATCGGCGAGGTGAAGATGGGCGAGAGCCAGATCGCATCGACACCAAGGCTTGCGACATGATCCAGCCGTGCGGTGATGCCCTTCAGATCGCCGATGCCGTCACCATTGCTGTCCATGAAGGACCGGGGGTAAATCTGATATGTGACCGATCCGCGCCACCAGTCCTGTGCCTTGAGCATCGTTGCTTTCGTCCTTCGTCCTGATCCGAATTCAAAATGAGCGTTAGCCCTAACGTCCAACTCACATAATTCGACAATATCCCTTATTGCAAGCGGTTTGGAAACTAATTTCAGAGCTAATTCGCGACAATCGCAGAAGTGGTCCAAACCACCCCTTGCGCGCGCCGGAAGATCGGGCAGGCTTTGGTTCTCGACCGGATCAGACGCAAGTGATAAGAGCCGCGCCATGACCCACAGACCACCCGCCCGCAGTGACAAACCTGCCGCCAGCAGCGCGGAGGTATCCTGCATGAGCACGCGCGATGGTTGGCAGATGCGGCTTTACCTGGCTCTACGCCCACTCTTGCGCCCGGTTGCAGAACGGGCGCTGCGCCGCAGATTGAAACGTGGCAAGGAAGATCCCGCGCGCATGGGCGAGAAACAAGGCCGCGCCAGCCTTCCCCGCCCTGAGGGCGCGCTCGTCTGGATTCATGCAGTGGGTCTGGGCGAGGTTCTGGCGCTGCGTCCCTTGATCGCCGCCCTGCAGCAGGCGCAACCTGGGCTGCAGGTACTTGTCACCTCGACCGCGCGTTCGGCCAATGCCGTGTTCGGGGCGAACCTTCCGCCGAATGTGCTGCACCAGTCCTTGCCGCTCGATGTGCCGCAATACACAGGCCGCTTCCTCGATCATTGGCGACCTGATCTGGCGATCTGGTCCGAACAGGATCTCTGGCCCGGTCTGATCTGCGATACGGCCCGGCGCGGCGTGCCGATGGCCTATGTCAATGCGCGGATGAATGACGCGGCGTTCTCACGGCGCAGACGCGCGCGCGGTCTATACCGCGACATGCTGCGCCGCTTCGCGCTGATCGCGGCGCAGGACGCGCAGAGTGCGGCCCATATCCGCGCGCTTTCAGGGCGCGAGGTGCAGGTCATGCGCTCGCTCAAACCCTCCGCTGCCCCGCTGGCTGTGGATGTGCCGGAACTTGCCCACCTGCACGACAGGCTGGCGGGGCGCCGGATCTGGGTCGCGGCCTCGACTCACCCGCAGGATGAGGTCGTGGCCTTGCAGGCGCAGGCGCAGCTTTTCGCGCAGGATCCAAGTTGGCTTCTGATCCTTGCCCCCCGCCTGCCCGCGCGCGCGAGAGAGATCGCGCAGGCGCTTGAAAGCCGCGCCCTGCCCCATGTCCAACGCAGCGCGGGCCGGGTGCCGGGGCCGGAAACGGCGGTCTGGCTGGCCGACACTTTCGGCGAGATGGGGCTCTGGTATCGTCTGGCCGCACGCGCGCTGATCGGTGGTTCCTTTGGTCCGGTGCAGGGGCATAACCCTTGGGAAGCGATCTGCCTTGGACTGCCGGTGCTGCATGGACCGCAAACAGCAAATTTCGCATCCGACTATGCCACGCTGCACGCCGAGGGGCTGGCACAGCAGATCACCCCCGAGACGCTCCCGCAAGCTTTGCAAGCCCCTGCCCCCGCGCGGGATGCATCAGCGCTGATAGAGACCGCGCGCGCGGATGCGGCGCGCTTGGCCCGCGATCTGCTGGCACTGATGGCGGGACGGGCATGATCCTGCGCGCGGCACTCTGGGCCTATCGGCTGGCCTGGCTGCTGCTCTGGCCGCTGGTGCTGCTCTATCTGTGGCGGCGCGGGCGGCGGGATGCGGATTACAGCCGTCATATTGGCGAACGCTTCGGGTTTTACCCTGCCCCGCTGCCGCAGGATGCGATCTGGGTGCATGCGGTCAGCCTGGGTGAAATCCGCTCGGCGCAGGGGCTGATCCGGCGGATGCTGGAGCGTGGCGATAAGGTGGTCGTCACCAACATCACCCCCGCCGGGCGGCGTGAGGCGCAAAAGCTTTTCGCGCCCGAGATCGCGCGCGGGCAACTGGCCGTGGTCTGGGCCCCGTTCGACATGCCCTTCGCGCTGCGCCGGTTCCTGCGCGCCTGCCGCCCCCGGATCGGATTGCCGCTGGAGGTCGAGGTCTGGCCCGAGATGATCTTCACCTGCCGTGCGATGGGCGTGCCGCTGTATTTGTGCAATGCGCAATATGCCGAAGGGCCGCTTGCGCGCGATGGGCGCGGCTTGCGGTTGCGCCAGCGGCTGATCGGGGCGATTGACGGGGCGTTCGTGAAATCGGAATTGCAGGCGCAGCGCTTCCGCTCAGTCGGCGTGACCAATCTGCATGTGACCGGCGAATTGCGCTTTGACCAGCCGATCCCGCCTGCGCATCTGGATGCCGGGGCCGCGCTGCGGGGTCGCTTTGGCGGGCGCGAGGTCGTCACCATTGCCAGCGGCGTGGTGGATGAAGAAACGCTCTACCGCGATCTGATCCTGCGGATGCAGGGGCCGGAGGCCCCGCTTTTCGTCTATGTCCCCCGCGCGCCGGAACGGTTTGACGCAGTGGTGAAGGGGCTGGAAGGCGCGGGGCTGCGGGTGATGCGGCGCAGTCTGGGACTGGACGCGAATTTGCGGGCGCAGGTCGGGGTTGAAGGGATCGATGTGCTGGTGGGCGACAGCCTGGGCGAGATGTATTTCTACCTTGCGCTGGCGGATCGGGTGATCGTGGGGGCGGGGTTCACGCCCAATGGCGCGCATAACATCATCGAGGCGCTGAGCCTTGGCAAACCTGTGCTGACCGGGCCGGTGACATGGCCGATCGAATACCCGTTTGTGGAAGCGGAGGCGGCCGGGATCGCGGTCAGCGTGCCTGATCTGGCGGCGCTGGAGGCGGCGTTGCGCGTCTCGACACAGGCGGATCAGGCGGCGATTGCGCGGTTTCTGGCGGAACATGGCGGCGCGAGCGCGCGGACGCTGGCGGCAATCGATGCGGTGACAGGTAAGGTGCGTGCTGAGCACGCACCTTACGTTTCGTAGCTCAGCCTTCGACGCGGGTCAGATCGGCCACTTGCAGGCAGGTTTCGCGGATACGGTGCAACAGGTTCAGCCGGTTGCGGCGGATGATCTGGTTCTCGGCGTTGATTTGCACCGCCTCGAAAAACGCATCGATTGGGGCGCGCAGGGCGGCCATTGCGGCCATCGCGGTGCCAAAATCCTCGGCCTGCATCGCGGGTTTGATCGCGGCTTCGGCCTGATCGAGCGCTGCGAAGATCGCGCGTTCCTCGTCGGTTTCGGCCAGTTTCGGGTCGGGGCCGAAGCTGTATTCCACCCCGTCCTTGGCCTCGGCTTGGCTGAGGATGTTGTTGGCGCGCTTGAACCCTTGCAGCAGATTTTCGCCATCTGCGGTTTGCAGGAAGGCGCTGAGGGCTTCCGCGCGCTTGACCAACAGGGTCAGATCGTCATTGCCCGGCATGGCCAAGCAGGCGTCGATCACGTCATGGCGGATGCCCTGATCGCGAAGGTGGACCTTGAGGCGGTCGTGGAAGAAGGCGAGGAGGTCGTCCGAGTTCGCCCAGCTCCTTCTCATTTCTTGTACCTGTGGCATTCCCGAAAGCGGTTCGACAGTGCGCCGTAATTCATTAAGCGCCTTCTTCAGTTGCCCTGTCGCTGACATCGGTTGAGTGCGAGCTTGATCGAGAGCCCGGCCCAAATCTCTTGGATCAATTTCCATCCGGTCAGCAAATTGAACAATTTCAGCCTCGTGCTCCATACCGCGTCGCCAATTGCCCTGATCACTGTGCTTTGTCAGCGCCAGAACAAAGACAAAATCAAGTTCTAGCCGTGCCTGATTCCCCAAAACCAACCGAATAACCCCCAGCGCCGCGCGGCGCAGCGCAAACGGGTCTTTCGACCCGGTGGGCTTCTCGTCAATCGCCCAGAAGCCGGTCAGCGTGTCGAGTTTGTCGGCCAAAGCCACCGCCACGGACACCGGCGCAGACGGCACCGAATCCGACGGCCCCAGCGGCTGGTAATGCTCGACGCAAGCGCGCGCCACATCCTCGGGCAATCCGGCGGCGCGGGCGTAATAGCTGCCCATCAGCCCCTGCAATTCGGGGAATTCGCCCACCATCTCGGACCGCAGATCGGCCTTGGCCACCCGCGCCGCCAGTGCCGCCTGCTGCGCATCCGCCCCCACCAGCGGCGCGATTTCGCGCGCCAGCGCCTTGATCCGCGCAATCCGGTCGGCTTGGGAACCCAGCTTGTTGTGGAAGGTCACATCA
>JAFIEL010000060.1 GCA_020832585.1 Natronohydrobacter sp.
GATTCGACTACCTCAATCGCGATCTGGCCGGTCTGAGAACCACGATCTTCGTCGGCGCATTGGAACGCAATGGCACTGTGTCGAATCCGGCAGCCATTGCCGATTATTCGGCGCGCGCGGGCAGTGACAGGGCCTACCGCAGGAAGTTTCTGGTCGTCGGCGTGCCGAGCAATATCCACGGTCTGGCGGGCACCTCTTTTGCCGCGCCCGTCGTGTCGGGCTATGCGGCGATCCTGGGCAGCAAGTTCCGCGATGCGCGCCCAAGGGACATTTCCAAGCAGTTGCTGACGACCGCGCGCACCGACCGGATTCTGAACTATGACAAGCGCGTGCATGGGCGTGGCGAAGCCAGCCTGCGGCGTGCCTTGGCCCCTGTCTCGATCCGCTGATCAGAACCTGAATTCAAACGCCAATGTGGCGCGGCTCTCTGTATAGCCGCGCCTTTTTTCCATGAATTTCAAGGTTTCACTGGGGGCTATCGGTTCGGCTGCATAGCGGCAATTTACCGTCTGGATGCCGCCGATCGCCCCGTAATCCGCGACGCAGGTCTTTTCAGAGAAGTTTCCCCCGATGACCCCGTCGAATATGAACGACAGCCAACCATTCGGGAACACCTCTTTCTGGTAGATGAAACCAATCTGAAGCGAGGGTTGGATACGGTATTTCGCCCCTCTCTCCCCCGTGCCGAACCCCCATGTGACGCCCAGATCCGGCGCGACAGCGGTCAGGAACTGGACACTGATTTCCCGCATCCGCGGCGTATACCATTGGTCAAAGGACACATATTCGCCCTGTGCCAGCTCATATCCGCCCAAGGCGAGCCTCTGGGCCACCGACGAGAACCGCCCGCCAATCCGGAAGTCCAGCAAGTCGCTGCCGAATTCTGAAGCCCGCGCAGGGCCGCTCACGCCCAATGCGGCCAACAGGGCGACACAAAGGGCCTTGAACATCTGGATTTTCTTAGAAAGATGATTGAAGCTCAAATTGAAAGATACACCCTCGCACACGTTAGCAGACAAATGACGCAGGCGCATTAAAGCCTTTTGCTGCAACATTTGCCATACGAAGAAACAGGCGTATCACGCAATAGCGCGCGGGCAGCCAGTCGACGGCCCGCGCGCGGATCACACTGCCCTGCTGCGGTGCCGTGTCGCCTGCTCATACGCATATGCCTGCGCCAGCAGTTCCGCCTCATCCCAGAGGCGCCCCACAAAGATAAGCTCGAACGGGGCCGATGACGCAAAGGTGCCTGCAGGCACAGTCACTGCGGGAAGTCCGGCAATGTTCAACTCCCCGACAGTGGTTTCCTGAATTGTCTCGCGGGAATGCAATGCGGGCAGTTCCTGACGCATCTGCGGAAATGCCAGCGAGTCGAGCCTGTGCGCGCGAAAGACATCTTCGACGATGTCCAGATAGGCCGCCTTGAGCGCAATGAAGTCGGGCAATGCGGGCGGCACGGTCGGGTCTGCCATCGCAGCACGGAAGTCGGGAAGCGTGTTGAGGAAAGACAGCACGCCCTTGGGTCCGAAAGGATCCTCGGCGGCTGTCGCCGCCGCGAATTCGGCATAGGATTTCAGCGCCGCATCGGGACCAAGCCGCCGCAGGTAACACTCCAGATCATAGGCGATGGATTCCAGCCCACGCGCATCGAAATTCGGCGTCGGCGCTGTTGGCTGGCGCAACTCGGCAAAGCCGGTCCCCGCGAACGGATCGGTAATCAAGATCGCACCAGCGGCCGTCAGTTCCGATTGCGCGCGTTCATACAATGCGGTTGTCTCGGGGCATAGCGGCTGATTTCGCCAACCCGGACCATAAAGGCCGATCCGCTTCCCGCTCAGCGCCTCCGTCGAGAGCGCGGCGGCATAGCCTTTCGCCGGGATCTTGCCGACACTTGCCAGCGTCTTCGGATCTTCGGCGCTGTAGCCTGCAAGCACATTCAGGCACAGCGCCGCATCCGTGACTGTGCGCGCAATCGGCCCCACAACATCGCGATTGGACGACAAGGGCACAACACCGGCATTGGGCACCAGACCAATGGTCGGTTTCACCCCTACCAGCCCCTGCGCCGAGGCCGGGTTCTGGATCGACCCGCCGGTTTCCTCTGCAAGCCCGACAACACACATTGACGCAGCAACCGCAGAGGCCGTGCCTGCGCTCGATCCACCGGGCACCCGGTCTTCGATGGCCACATTCAGGGTCGGCCCGGCCCAACTGTCATTGGCATGGCTGCCAGTATGGCTGAGCACGGGAACATTCGTCTTTCCCAGGATGACAGCATCGGCCGCCCGCATCCGCGCCACCACCGGGCTGTCGGTGGCAGGCATGAGATCAACCCCTCCGGTCGCGGAATAGAGCAGCTTCCAGCCCGCCGTTGTGGGAAAACCGACCATGTCCATGGGATCCTTGACGACCACCGGCACCCCTGCCAGCGGCCCCACGGGCTCACCGGCGGCCATGCGGCGATCCACGTCGCGCGCCGTGTCAAGCGCCGCGGAATTATGGAAGATGATGGCATTATACTTGCCGTTGAGCGCTTCGATCTGCGCAAGACATGCCAGAGTGAGCGCTTCGGCGGTGAATGTTCCGGCATGAAGCCCTTGCTGAATCCCAGCGATCGTCAGGCTGTCGAGATCAAACGATACGGGCTCTGCGCAAGCTGTGGTGTCATGTTCCGTGGTCACAGGATGTCCTTTCATGTTGAGGCAATCGGGAAAATCTCGCGCGGCACCGCGCCGCCGCGTGGTGGTTCTGCTTCAGACCAGGATGCACTGTCGCGGCCGGGTCATCTGTCGTCTCCTGCTTGCGTGCCGCGAAGCCCATGCAACGCGATAGCACGCTCTGAAATTTCGCTTTTTCAGACATTTATCTGGTCATCTTCAGGTAGAGCGCAGGCAGTTTCTCGGGCAGGGCGTCCAGTCGGTCGATCTGCACAAACCCGCGTTTCGAGAAGATTTCGCCCTGTCGCTGCCCCGCCGTCTGACCAAGCGCGATGCAGAACACATCGATCCCCTGCGCATTCAGCAGCTGCACCGCGCGCCTTGCATCCATGACAAGATACGCGGGATCAGACACATCAATGTCCGACGGGGCACCATCCGTCACCACCAGAACAAGCCGCCGATGGCAAGCAACCTGTCCAAGCGCTGCCCCCGCATGCCGGATCGCAGCGCCGATCCGGGTCGAATACCCGGCGCGCAGGCCCGACAGCGCCATCCCTGTCAGCGGCGTCAAGGCATCCTCGAACCGCTTGACCGGAACCACGCGCAGATCCTCGCGACCATCGGACGCAAATGCGGTTATCGCAAGCGGATCCCCCAGCCTGTCCATCGCATGTGCCAGCAGCGCCGTCGCGTCGCGCAGCATGTTCAGCACAGTCACATCCCCCGCCCCGTTTGGCCCGCCCCCGACCGGGTCGCCGGTGGATTGCGAAATATCGAGCAGCAGATGAACGGCAATCGAGCGATCAGGGATCGAGACCCCCTCATAGACCCGGTGATCGGGTGTGCGCTGTGCGCGCAACGCGATAGAGGCCTCGATCGCGGCATCCAGATCCAGCCGCTCGCCCTCTGCCTGCCGTTTCAGCCGCCGGTGCCGCCCAAGCGCCGCCGCCCGGACCAGCGCGCGGATGCGCGCCAGAAGCGCGCCGTGGCGGTCCTCCAGCTTGCGCCAGAACAACGGATCGCCCGGACCGGGGTCGTATTCCTTGATCGTCACCCAGTCAGGGCGCTCGATCCCGGCCAGATGATCATATTCCGGCACCTGCCCGACAATGCGCCCCACCCCGCTTGCGACCGGCATGGGCGCGACAGTTTCCGGGGGGATATCGGTATCGCGCTCACTGCGCTCGGTCTTGCGCTCTTGCGGGCGGTCGGTTTCTTCGCTGCGACGCAGATCATGGGTTGCGATGTCGATATGATGGTGCTGCTGTCCCTGATGCGGATCGGGGGGCAGTTCCCACAGGCCCAGATTGTCATCGCGGTAAACGGGTTGCACCACATAGTCGCGGGCGTTGAACTGCACCCGCGTCTGGCCAAGGTCATTGCCCAGAATATTGCCGATATGACGCGACAGCGCAGGGGTGTCGATCTGGCCCTGCCCGGCGCGGAACATCTCGACCCCCTTGCGCACCCAGCCGTGGCGCAGCGGGAAATCCGGGTCGATCAGCGCGCGCGCCAGACGCCCGAACAGCGATGGCGTGGTGGCCATGCCGTCGGGCGAGACATCATGAAACGGCAACCAGAGCCGCTTGAGCCCCGGCATCTCGCGCAGGGCAAGGGTTTCGACGCGCGCATCCTCGATCAGCGAAACCACCGCAATCTGCAGCGGCTTGAGTTGCCCCGGCTCAAAGCGTTTGCCGCCATATGCCATATGCGCGCCGATATGCGCCAGCGCCGCCTGATAGACCAGCCGTTCCCGCCCGCGAAACCCGCTATAGCTGGACGGCAACTGGATGACCCCGGCACCGAAAGACGCCCGCAACGCCGCATGTCCCTTCGCTTGCGCCAAGGCTTCACGGATCGGCGGGACATGCCCCCAGAGCGCGCGATACGTGGCGCGCAATTCACCCTCAAGGCTTTGAAACGTGTCCTCGCCTGCATGGCGTTCCAGCAGCCGCACCGCTTCGGCCAGGTCAAGCGTGAAATAGGCCCGACGCCGGGTCGCATCCCCTGCGGCCAGACGCAAGCCGGACTGCACCCATGCGTCCAGCGCCACCAGCCCAAGCCGTTCGTGCAGCATCTCCATGCGTTCCAGCAGCGGCTCTACCGCGTCGGGGGCGGGTTTTGACACCCCCACAAGCAGCGCGATCCAGCGGCCAAATGGCTCTGGCCCAGCAAGCCTGCGCGCCATCGGCACAGACAGATCGAGAAATTGCGCCGCAATGCGCGGGCGCGTGCGGATCGCAATGCGCGAGGCCGCATCCGCCAGGGCAAGCGCCTGCTCTGTCCCGAGAGCGTCGGCAACAATCGGCGCGGCCTGCCCGTAGGCACGCGGCACGCTGACCCCGTAACCGGCCCCCGCCAGCCGCGCATGCGCCTTGGCGATTCGGGCGTCAGCCCCGGCAGGCCCGGTCGCGCGGGCGGCCATTGCGCCGGTTTCAGGCGCAGGCATCGACTGCCGCCGTGAGGGCCGCGCGGATTTCGGGATCATCCGTCATCGGCGTGATCATCGCCAGCTTGCAGGCCGCCGATACGCTCAGCCCGCCCGCCATCAGCCGACCGGCATGGATCAGCATCCGGGTCGAGGCCCCCTCATTCAGCCCCTGCCCGCGCAGGTTGCGGCTTTTCTCGGCGATCCTGACCAGGGTTTCCGCGCTCGTCTGCGGGATGGCGGCCTCGGCCGCGACGATGCCCGCTTCGACCTGCGCGGCAGGATAGTCGAAATCAAGCGCGCAAAAGCGCTGTTTCGTCGATTCCTTCAAATCCTTGAGCACCGATTGATAGCCGGGATTGTAGGAAATCACGAGCTGGAAATCCGGGTGCGCGCGGACCAGCTCGCCCTTCTTCTCCAGCGGCAGGATGCGCCGGTCATCGGTCAGGGCGTGAATGATGACCGTGGTATCCTGTCGTGCCTCCACGATCTCGTCGAGGTAGCAAATCCCGCCATACCGCACCGCAAGGGTCAGCGGCCCATCCTGCCAATGCGTGCCCTCCGGCCCCAGCAGATAGCGCCCGACCAGATCAGAGGCCGTCATGTCCTCGTGGCAGGACACCGTGACCAGCGGGCGCTGCAGACGCCAGGCCATATGTTCGACGAAACGGGTCTTGCCGCAACCGGTCGGACCTTTCAGCATGACCGGCAGACGCACGTCATAGGCGGCCGAGAAAAGCGCTGTCTCGTCCCCTGTCGGGTGCCATTTCGGTTCATGGTCGAGAAGATAGGCGTCAAGCAAGGAACTGGCCGTCATGGAACCTCCTGTGGCGCACAGGTCGGCGGAGATGCGCCGCCGACACAGGCTGTTGCTTCGTCCGTGTTGGCACGGCGCTCAGCGGTGCTTGGTCTGCCCGGCATCGTTCGGCAGACCGTCAATCGGCGATTCGGATACACCGACGGTCGAACGGGTCATCGCCTCGACCATCTCGCGGGTGCCTTCGGGGTCTTCGACCCATTTGCGATAGAAGTCATAGGGCAGTTCCGCCGTGCCCTGATCACCGTCGCCCGAATTGATCATGCCGGTATAGCCACGGTGAACCAGCTTGAAGAGGTGGTTGTTCGACTGCATGGTGCGCCGCGCGTCGCGGATCATCGACACCGAGAGTTGCGCGAACTGGATGCCCATTTCCTCGGTGCCACATTCGCCCAGCGTCCGGCCATCGAAACCCACGATGCTGGAATGGCCGAAATAGCTATAGACCCCGTCGAAACCGGTGGCATTGGCCACGGCGACATAGGTGTTGTTGGCCCAGGCCATCGCCTTGGCCATGATGATCTGCTGGTCCTTGGCGGGATACATGTAGCCCTGACAGCGAATGATCAGCTCTGCCCCCTTCATCGCACAATCGCGCCAGATTTCGGGGTAGTTGCCGTCATCGCAGATGATCAGGCTGATCTTCATGCCCTTGGGGCCTTCGCTGACATAGGTGCAATTGCCCGGATACCAGCCCTCGATCGGCACCCAGGGCATGATCTTGCGGTATTTCTGGACGATCTCGCCCTTGTTGTTCATCAGGATCAGCGTGTTGTAGGGGGCCTTGTTGGGGTGCTCTTCATGCCGCTCGCCGGTCAGCGAGAATACGCCCCAGACATTCGCCTCGCGGCAGGCAGCGGCGAAGATCTCGGTCTCCTCGCCGGGGATCGCGGCGGCGGTCTCATACATCTCGGTTTCGTCATACATGATTCCCTGGGTCGAGTATTCGGGGAAGATCACCAGATCCATGCCCGGCAACCCCTTTTTCATGCCCTTGAGCATGTCGGCGATCTTGTGACAATTCGCGATCACCTCTGCCTTGGTATGCATCCGAGGCATCTTGTAGTTCACAACCGCAACGCCGACCGTGTCGTTGCTGCTTCCGATATCACCGTGATACATTTGCTCTCTCCTCTCTGGCGGCGTGATGGCCGGACGCAGCAACACTCCGCCCGGCGCAGGATGAACCACGGGTCACTTCCCCGCAGTGATGACAGGCGGACGCGGTCACTTGCGACGCGCCGCCGGTGTCTGGCCGGTCAGCGCATGGCGCGCGGCGGCCCAGATGGTTTTCAGGGCACGGCTCAGCGCGACCCCGTCTTCGGCCAGAAACCGCACCAGGGCGATGTCGCGATCCGACAGGCTGGACAGCCCCGCATAGACCCCCGGCAGCGCATCGGCGGCTTCCAGCATCGCAGGCCCTGCCCGCATGTCCCCGGCAACAAGCATCATCCCGGCGCAGCGATAGCCCCCGGTGCGGGTCAGCCAGTCCGCGCCCTGCAATTCGAAACGATCCAGAAAGGGCGCCCTGCCCGACCCGGTGATCGAAACCTCGCCCTCAAGCGTGTCAAAGGGGCGGCCAGAGCCCTGCGGATCGTGACAAAGCTGCGCATCGGCCAGCATGATTTTCGCGCCGTCAGCCAGACGCGCATGGATGCGGCTTTTCAGCCGTGATCCCGCCATCATGATCGCCGGGTCCGGCAGATATTCCAGCACCCCGTCTGCACCCACATCCAGCGTCACGGTCTGGCAAGCACCGACACGCCCGCGCGCATCATGCACAACGGTCGATGCCTGCGTGGTCAGATGAACCGCCGCGCCCGGTTCCAGCCGCACCGACAGATCCAGATCATCATCGCCATAGATGCCGCCGGAAGAGCTTTGCAGGTACAGCGTCACCATCCCCTGCGGGTCGCAGCCATGGCGAAACGGGCGCGTGATATGAAACGGATGCGGCATATGCTGGCGCATCAGATGCGTCCGCCCGGCAACGCTTGCGAAACCCAGAGAGCCACGCACACTGCGCACCAGCGAAGATGCATGCATCACAGTCATGCCGCGACCTGCCGAAACAGGACCGCGCGCATGATGGCATCCGCGATCTCGGCCACGCCCTCGATCTGCGCGCCCTTGCACCGACAGCCGATGACAGGCGTGCCGGCGCGGACCTCGCGGGCCTCTGCAAGGATCGCCTGTGCATCGACAAAGACATGCGGCGCAAGATCGAGCTTGTTGACCACCAGCAGATCGCACAGCATGATCCCCGGTCCGCGCTTGCGCGGGATGTCATCACCCTGCCCCACATCGATGACGAACATCCACCAATCCACCAGATCCAGCGAAAAGGTCGAGGCAAGATTGTCGCCACCACTTTCGATCAGGATCAGATCCAGACCGGGAAAACGGGCTTCCAGATCATCGGCCGCGGCAATGTTCAGCGTCGGATCTTCCCGAATGACCGTATGCGGACAGGCCCCCGCTTCAACCGCGACAACCCGGCGCGGATCAATCAATCCGCCCGCCTGCAGGCGGCGGGCGTCTTCCTTGGTGACAAGATCATTCGTCACCACGGCCAGCTCGACCCCGCGTTCGACAAAGATCGGGATCAGCGCTTCGATCAGGGCGGTCTTGCCCGACCCGACAGGGCCGCCAATACCCACGCGCGCGGGTCCGGGTGCAGGGCTGTCAGGCATCTCGGAAATCCGGGTCATCGCAGCATGTACCTTTGCGTCAGGGGAAGCTCGGTTGCAGGGTCGCAGGTGGCCAGAACGCCATCGACGAAAACATCGAATGTCGCAGGATCAACGCGGATATCCGGCAGCGCGTCATTGAACAGCATGTCGGACTTGCTCAGGGCACGACATCCGACCGCAGGCAGCAGCGGCTTGCGAATATCGAGCCTGCCTGCCAGCCCGCCCTCGATGGCGCGCGGATTGACGAAACAGGCCCCCAGCGTGGGCGCGGCACGGCCAAATGCACCCCATTGCGGCCGCATGATCAGCGGCTCGCAGGTCATCAGCGACGCGGCACTGTCCCCCATCGCACCCCAGGCGATGAACCCGCCCTTGACGACCAATTCAGGCTTGATGCCGAAATAGCCGGGACGCCACAGGACGATATCGGCCATCTTGCCCGGCTCGATCGAGCCGACATGCGCCTCGATCCCGAAACACCGTGCAGCATTGATCGTGTATTTGGCGATATACCGCTTGATGCGCAGATTGTCGCCCTGTGCCGCGGTCTCGTCGGGCAAACGCCCGCGCTGCACCCGCATCTTGGAGGCAAGCTGCCATGTGCGGCAGATCACCTCATGAATGCGCCCCATGCCCTGACTGTCCGAGCCCAGCATGGAGATCGCGCCCATGTCATGCAGGATGTCTTCGGCGGCAATGGTCTGGGCACGGATCCGGCTTTCGGCGAAAGCCACATCCTCGGGGATGGACGGGTTCAGATGGTGGCAGACCATCGTCATGTCCAGATGCTCGTCAAAGGTGTTGACCGTGAACGGATTGGTCGGATTGGTCGAGGACGGCAGGCAATTGGCCACACCAGCCACACGGATGATATCCGGCGCATGCCCCCCGCCCGCACCTTCGGTGTGATACATATGGATGACGCGATCGCCGATCGCCGCGAGCGTGTTCTCCAGAAACCCGCTTTCATTCAGCGTATCGGTATGGATCTGGACCTGAAAATCCATCTCGTCAGCAACGCTGAGACAGGCATCGATGGCAGCAGGCATGGCGCCCCAGTCTTCGTGGATCTTCAGACCAAGCGCGCCGTTCTCGATCTGCTCGCGCATGGCGTCCGGGCGATGGGCATTGCCGCGCCCCAGAAATCCGAAATTCATCGGCCATTGCTCGGCGGCCTGCAGCATCTTGCCGACATTGAACACGCCGCCGCAATCGATCCCCACGGTGATCGGCCCAAGCGAACCGCCCAGCATGGTCGTGATGCCAGAGGAAATCGCATGCTCGACCAGCTGCGCACTGTCGAAATGCACATGCACATCAATCGCACCGGCTGTCGCAATCAACCCCTCGGCATCGCGCACGGTCGTCCCCGCCCCCACGATCAGACGCGGGTCCACCCCGTCCATGATATCCGGGTTTCCCGCCTTGCCGATGGCCACGATCCGGCCATCCTTGATGCCAATATCGCCCTTCACGATGCCCGCCACCGCATCGATCACCACCACATTGCAGATCAGCATGTCGAGCGCGCCCTGCGCACTGGTCACACCCACCGCCATGCCCAGACCATCGCGCAGCGTCTTGCCGCCGCCATGCAGGCATTCATCGCCGTAGGTCGTGTAATCATGCTCGATCTCGGCCCATAGCTCGGTATCGGCCAGCCGGATCATGTCGCCCTTGGTCGGGCCAAACATCGCGGCATAATCTGCGCGGGTCATTGTCACCATTGCTCAGGCCCCCTTGAACCCTGCGGCGCGCGCACGTTCCAGCGCGGCCTCTTTTCCTTCGCCCTGTGTCAGATTGTTCAGCCCGGTCAGATGCTTCCTGCCACCGAAGCTGCACAGCGCGACTTCCTTTTCCTGCCCCGGCTCGAAGCGGACGGCGGTGCCTGCGGGAATGTCGAGCCGGAACCCGAACGCCGTGGCTCGGTCGAAATCCAGCGCCTTGTTGGTCTCGAAGAAATGATAGTGACTGCCGACCTGAACCGGGCGGTCGCCTGTGTTCCTGACCGTGACCGTCACTTTCTCGCGGCCCGCGTTCAGCTCCACCTCGCCCGCGCCTGCGCGAATTTCGCCGGGCTGGCCTGTGGCATCATCCATAGGCAGGCTGCCGGGGCGGATCGGATCATGCACCGTGACCAGCTTGGTGCCATCGGGAAAGACCGCCTCGACCTGGATCATCGGGACCAGATCGGCAACGCCGGGCATGACATCATCGGTGCTCAGCACGGTCGAGCCGAAGCTGATCATCGCGGCCACCGAGGATCCGTCGCGCGCGCCTTCCAGGATTTCATCGGCAATCAGCGCGACGGCTTCCGGCGCGTTCAGCCGCAGGCCGCGCGCGCGGCGCTTGCGGGCAAGTTCCGCCGCCGTGAAGATCGTCAAACGTTCAAGTTCCGTAGGGGTCAACAGCATGGGTCAGTCTTTCGTCATGTGGCAAACAGGCTGGCATGGGCCGTGTTGCGGCGCAGCGCCGCGATCTCGGCAAAGGGCGAAAAGGCACCGGGATGTGCTGGCGCGGGAGTTTCAAGGATCTCGGCCATCTGCGCCGATGCGGCGGCCAGCAGGGCCTGCGCCTCGATCGCGCCAAGCCGTCCCAGACGCACTGCGGCGGACACGAAACCCATCGTGACAGTGTGCAATCCGCTCAACTCCGTCTGCGCAACGCTCAGACCAAGACCCGATCCGACCAGCCCCTGCACCACAGGTTCATATCCCGTCATCTCGCGCAGCCGGGGCGCATTGATCGCGGCGCGATACTCTGCCGCACCGGGCGTGCCGATACGCGCATGCACCGACAGAAGCGACCTGCCGATGCGGCGCGCGGCCTCGGCCAGCCGGTCCGCGCTGTTTTGCGCATGGCACCGCGCGTCAATCCCGGCAAGGCGCGCAATATCCCCCCCGGCGGCATGGGCGGCCTGCAGGAAAGGCCGGTCGAAACTGGCCCAGCGCGGCAGGATCTGGCCCGTCAGGACAGCACGAATATCTGCCGCGTTCCTGGCCCGGCCCTCGTTCACAAGCGTTTCGAGCCCGGACGAGAAGGCGAAGGCCCCCGATGGAAACGCCGAATCCGACACTTGCAACAGCCGGATGAGGGCATAGGTCTCTCCCGTCATTTCGCCGCCCCCGCATCCGGCAAGAGCGTGACCACGCCCTCGGCCAGCAGCCCCTCCAGCCGTTCGAGATAGACGCGCGCGTCGGTTTCAACCGCGACCAGAACATGCGCCTGTTCAAATCGGACGCGCCAATGCAGGTTGCCGCAGAAATAACCCAGCCGCAGCGCCGCCGCCGTATCGCGCGGAGCCAATCGCAGCCAGTGTTCGGTCTCGACACGCACCACCAGCGCCCGGTCCTCGGTCAGCGCCAGCAAGGCCCCCTCGAACAGCTTCTGCTCGCGCGGCAGCGCGATGGCGACCTCAAGACCCGCTTCCGTGCGAGTGCGCAGACGGCGACGCGCAAGATCCGCGCGCGACAGGCGCAGCACGTCAACCGCATGATGATGGGCCAGATGGTGCAGCCTGTCATGGTGCTCAGCCGCATCTGCGGCACCGAGTATGGATGTGTAGATGTCCATCAGATCGCCATATGCCGCGACACGATCTCATCGGTCAGGCCCTCGATTTGCCCTGCCGCAACGGCAGTTCCATGCTCGATCATCGCGAAACTGCGCGCCGCGCGCCGTGCGAAATCGACATTCTGCTCGACCAGCAGGATCGTCAGACCCAATTCGCTGTTCAGCCGGATGATACACTCCTCGATCTGATGCACGATATTGGGCTGGATACCTTCGGTCGGCTCATCCATCAGCAACAGCTTCGGCTTGCAGGCCAGCGCGCGCGCAATGGCGAGTTGCTGTTGCTGGCCCCCCGACAGCACACCGCCGGGGCGATCCAGATTCTCCATCAGATAGGGAAACAGCTCCGCAACGATCTCTGGCACCTTGCGCGGCCCGGACGCGGCAAAGCCCCCCATGAGAATATTCTCGCGGATGCTGAAATCGGGAATGATCATGCGCCCTTGCGGCACATAGGCGATCCCGGCGCGCGCCCGCGCAAAGGTGGGCATGGACCCGATCTCGACACCGGCGAAATCGATCCGCCCCTCCGAGCGATCGGTCAGCCCGATGATGGTGCGCAGCAGCGTGGTCTTGCCCACCCCGTTGCGCCCAAGGATCGCGACGATCTGGCCCTCTGGCGCATCGAAACTCAGATCATGCAGGGCCTGACTGCGGCCATAGAAACTGTCGACATTGCGAAGCGACAACATCAGTGCATCCCCCCCGACCCGAGATAGGCTTCACGCACGGCCGGATCGGCCTCTATGGCCTGCATCGGCCCCTCGGCCAGCAATTTGCCCAGATGCATGACCGTCACCCGCTCTGCGATCTTGCGCACGAAGGCCATGTCATGTTCGACGACCAGAATGGTATGCGTCCCCTTCAGCCGCAGGATGATATCGGCTGTCTTGGAGGTCTCGGCCTGGGTCATGCCCGCTGTGGGCTCATCCAGAAGGATCACCCGCGATTGCTGCGTGATCAGCATGCCCAGCTCCAGCCACTGCATCTGTCCGTGGCTCAGATCCCCCGCAAGAGTGTCAAGCACGGCGTCCAGCCCGGTAAGCTCTATCACGTCGTCGATGCGCTTGCGGTCGGCAGCGGCCATGCCAAGCCGCAGATTGCGGAAAACGCGCGGCTCGTGGCTGACCGCGACCTCAAGGTTCTGCAACACCGTCAGATCGCGAAAGATCGACGGGATCTGAAACTTGCGCCCCACCCCCGCGCGGGCAATCTCATGTTCAGGCCGGTTGGTGATGTCGCGCCCGAACAGATGCACCTTTCCGCCCGTCGTGGCCGTCTTGCCGCTGATCAGATCCATCAGCGTGGTCTTGCCCGCGCCATTTGGTCCAAGAATGACGCGCAACTCGCCGTCATCGATCACTGTGGTCATCCCGTCCACAGCCTTGAACCCGCCAAAGTTCACTTCCAGTCCCTCGATGGTCAGTGCCGCTCTCATGTCCGTCTCCTGTTATTCGGCAGCGGTGCGGGTGGATCGGGCGTCCTTGCGACCTGCGCGCCCGGACAGCTCGACAACGCGGGCCAGCAGATCGCGCGCAAGCCCGGCCAGGCCGCGCGGCATGTAGAGGACCACCAGAACGAACACGACACCGATGATCAGCCGCCACGCTTGCTGAAAGGTCTCGCTCTCGGAAACCGATGCTTCGATCGTGTTGATCAGAATGGCCCCCAGCGCCGCCCCGATCAGCGACGAACGCCCGCCCACCGCCGCCCAGACCACCATCGAGATCGAGAAGGCGATGTCGAAATAGGTGGGGGTCGCGAATTCCGAAACGATGACGAACAGCATCCCGGCAAAGCCCGCAATCCCCGCCGACACGGTGAAAAAGAAGATCTGATAGGACGCCACATCATAGCCCAGATACCGCGACCGGTTGGGATCATCGCGCGTGGATTGCAGGATCAGACCCGCACGCGTCGAAATCAGCCAGCGCGAGAGCAGCAACACCGCACAGACCGACACGGCGATGATGTAATAGGTCTCGACCATGAACGGATCGAACTCGATGCCGCCAACCGTCAGCCAGCCCAGATCGGTCAACCCGTTGAACCCGTTCGTCACCGGCTGCAGATCGATGAACAGCAGCCGGGCCAGCAGCACAAGCGCCAGCGTGATGATCGCCACATAGACCCCGGAAATCCGCAACCTGAAAATCGTGGCCCCAAGGATCAGCGCAAAGACGACCGGCACCACAATGGCCATCACGAT
Organism: Natronohydrobacter sp.; assembly: GCA_020832585.1. Classification (GTDB taxonomy): domain Bacteria; phylum Pseudomonadota; class Alphaproteobacteria; order Rhodobacterales; family Rhodobacteraceae; genus Roseinatronobacter. The sequence goes on from JAFIEL010000060.1 coordinate 14,381, forward strand.
CCCGAACCATTGCGCCTGAAACGGAATCCACAGCCAGGAACCGGGCGTGATGCAGCACAGATCCGTCGGGGCCCCCGGTTGGGCATTCCACAGCATGAAATCGGGAATGGGCGTGTCAGAGCCCTGCTGCAGCGAGGTGAAACTCTGCAACTTCAGGGACATGGCAATCATGTAGGCCCCAAGTCCGAAGAACAGGCCCTGCCCCAGATTGAGAATACCCGCATAGCCCCAGGACAGCGCAATGGCCAGGCCAAGCATCCCGAAGACAAGGTATTTCGCGATCCGGTTCAGCCAGAACACATCGTCAACCATCAGCGGCAGCGCCAGAACGATGATGATGAAGGCCGCATAGACAGCCCGATCACCCAGGCGAAAGATCCTGTTGGACATGGTGGCTTACCTCGATTTGAATGCGAACAGACCGCGCGGACGCCACAGGATGATGGCGATGACCACCCCGAAGACGACGGCGCGCGCGATGATGTCATTGGAAAAGACCGACACGACCCCGTTGATCTGCCCCAGAAGCGCCGAGGACAGGATCGTTCCCAGCAGGCTTCCGACACCACCGACCACCACGACAAGGAACCCGTCCACGACAACGGTCGCCCCCATTTCCGGCATCACGGTCCGGAACCCGGCCAGCAACACGCCCGCAACACCCGCCAGACCCGATCCATAGGCAAAGGTCAGCGCCGAGACGCGGCGCACGTCGATCCCGCAAGCAGCCGCCATTTGCGGGTTGCGCATGATCGCGCGGATTTGCACCCCGATGGGGGTCCGGTACATCAGATACCAGGTCAATGCCGTCAGCGCGATCGTGACCAGAATGATGAAACTGCGATAGGGCTGGATGGTGAACCCCATCAGATCAAAGGGTTGCATCATGTAGCTCGGCACACGCATGTTCTGCAGCCCCGGACCCAGACCGGCAATGCTGATCCCGAAGAAGGTCAGCCCGAATTCCAGCCGGATCAACTGCTGCAGGATGATCGCAACCCCCCATGTTGCCAGAAGCGTGTCGATGATCCGCCCGTAGAGCCTGCGGATCACGACCCGCTCGATCAGCAACCCGACCAGCGCCGCGACGACGAAAGCCAGGGGCAATGACAGGAAGATGTTGAACCCCAGATGGATACCCGCCAGCACGGCCGTATAGGCACCGATCATCACCAACTCGCCATGCGCCATGTTGATGACGCCCATGGCACCATAGGTAATGGACAATCCCAGCGCGATCAGAAGCAGGACCGATGTCAGGGACAGACCGATGAACAAGACTTCAAACATGGAGGACTCCGACAGCCTTTGAGGAAGGCGGGCAGCGCGGCGCTGCCCCCCCGATTGGGGTCAAAGCCGGGCCGAATACCGCCCGGCACCCGTGCAGAACAAAACCTCGGCCGTCTCGCCAAAA
>JAFIEL010000061.1 GCA_020832585.1 Natronohydrobacter sp.
CGATCCTGTTCATCACGCATGATTTCGGCGTGGTGGGCCAGCTTTGCGACCGGGTCGCGGTGATGTATGGCGGGCGGATCGTCGAGGCTGGAGATACCGCCGAAGTGCTGGCCGCGCCCGCGCATCCCTATACCAAACGCCTGATCGCCTGCGTGCCGGAACTGGGCGGCGGGCGGCGGGTGATGGCCGCGATTCCGGGTCTGCCGCCTGCGGTGGACCAATTGCCCGAAGGCTGCGCCTTTGCCCCGCGTTGCGACAAGGCGCAAGCGGCCTGCCGCAGCGGCGAGATTGATCTGACAGGCGCGGCGCGCAAGGTGCGCTGCCTGTATCCAGAGGGGGCATCATGACGACTGCGCTGAAAACCACCGATCTGGCCAAGAGTTTCGACATCGGCAAGCGCCTGATCGGCCCGCCGCGCGCGCGTGTTCATGCGGTGCATCCTGTGTCGCTGGACGTGCAAACCGGCGAGACATTGGGGATTGTCGGCGAATCCGGTTGCGGCAAATCCACGCTTGCGCGGATGCTGGTCGGGCTTTTGCCGCCCACATCGGGCAGCATTGAAATCGAGGGCCGCGCGCTGGACCGCGCTGATCCGGCGGCGTTTGGTCGGCTGATCCAGTATGTGTTTCAAGACCCCGTTTCCAGCCTGAACCCGCGCAAGACGATCCGGCAGATCATGGAAGTGCCGCTGCGCCTGTTGCACGGGATGCGCGGGAAAGCACTGGACGACCGGATTGCGGAACTGTTCGACGCGGTCAACCTGCGCCCCGAATTTCTCAGCCGGTATCCGCATGAATTTTCCGGCGGACAGGCGCAGCGCATCGGGATTGCGCGCGCACTCGCGGCCAGCCCGCGTATCCTGATCCTTGATGAACCCGTCTCGGCGCTGGATGTGTCGGTGCAGGCGCAGGTGCTGAACCTGCTGGCCGATCTGAAAGCCGAATTCAACCTGACCTATCTGTTCATCAGCCATGACCTTGCCGTGGTCGAGGCTGTCAGCGACCGTATCGCGGTGCTCTATTTCGGCTCGGTGGTGGAAACCGGTCCTGCCGAAAAGGTCTTTGCAGCACCGCGCCATCCCTATACCAAGCTTCTGGCGGACTCGGCGCCGGTTGTGGGCCGCCCGCTCGGGGGCGCGCAATCGGGCGAATTGCCGGACCCGCTGAACCCGCCGCCGGGTTGCGCCTTTGCCGGGCGTTGCCCGCGTGTATCGGGCAAGTGCCGCGCAGAAGTGCCAAGATTGCGCGCAATCGAAGGAGACCAGTTTGCCGCCTGCCACCACCCCAGAGAATTCTGAACGTCTGTCACGGCCGCAACAGGTGGCAGAGGCGATCAAGTCATGGGTGATGGCGAATGGCTGGGGGCCGGGTCATCGCCTGCCGTCAGAACTGGAAATGATTGCGCGGTTCGGCATGGCCAAGGGCACGATCCGCGAAGCGATCCGTATCCTCGAAGCGCAAGGTTTGGTCAAGTCGCGCACAGGCCCCGGTGGCGGGGTCTTCGTGCATCAGGTCTCTGAAGTGCGCGCAACGGCGCTTCTGGGGAATTACTTTTACTTTCAGCATCTGACAATCGACGACATCTACCAGATCCGTAAAGCACTGGAGCCGGAACTGGCCGCCAATCTGGCCGGCAAGTTGACCGAGGCCCAGCTTGCCGCGCTGGAAGATGTGATGACCCGTTACGCCGAACCGGCGCGCACGCCCGAAGAGGAACGCGAACAACATATCGCCTCGCTGCGTTTCCATGCGCTGCTGGCCGAAATGTCCGGCAATCCGCTCTTGCGTTTCCTGATCCGTTTCACCGCCAACATGCTGGCTGATATCACCGTCTCGCGCAGACTATACAGCCAGCCGAACCGCGAATTGTGGTCGACCGGGCTGGGCTATCAGGCGCGGCTTGTTACGGCCTTGCGCGCGGGTGACACCACGGGCGCGCGCGCAATCCTGACCGATCATATGCAAAACGCACATCGTTTGATGAAACTTCAGGAAACCGTGCTGACGCAACGATTTCTGCCGGAAGGAAAGATCATCTGACGGAAGTCTTGCGCGCGAACGGACAAAAACGGGAAAGCTAGCGCCGTGACCCAGACCTGCGTTGCGCGCTGCCGCAGGCGATAGGGCCATGAGGAGCCGACCTTGCCATGCCTCACCAATAATCTGCAATCAGTCGCGTTTCCTGCGCAATCGAGTGTAGGTCTCAAACCCTGTCAGGAAAGCGTCAAGCAATGGCGGCCTTTCCCCAGGTGCGCGTGCGCGTCCAGGCTCCGCGCGCTCTGATCGCGCAGATTCTGTTTTGAACGCTTCTTGTATGGGCGGGACTTCGGGCCGTCTGTCCGAGGCCGCAATCACAAACAAGCCGACTGCGGCGACGAGAAATACCACACTGCACAGCAGCGAGGCCAGCACGGGTGAAAACTCCGTTGCAAGATATGCCCAGACTGCCGCAGTCAGGAAGCCCAGACTGACACCCAGCAGCGCAATCCCAAATGCAAACAGACCGATGCGTCGCGCCTGCCAGTCTGCGCGCTTCCGAATCTGTCTGACATATTGTTCCATCAGCGCCGCGAGATGGTCAGCGCCAGCACAAACCCCGCCGCTGCCGCGATTCCCATCGCAAGGGCGGGGCGCTCGCGCGAGAACCTGTCGGCTTGCGCAATCACATCCTCGGATTGGTCGGCTACATCGTTCAGGACGCGGCTGGCAGTGCGCATGGCGCGGTCGCTTTCGCGGCGCAGCTTGTCCTGACCCGCGCGGATACTTTCGTCGCCCAGATCTGCAACGCGACTAGCAAGCTCCGACAAGTCCGTGCGCAGCGTCTCAAGATGCTCCAGCACGTCTGACAAGGCGTTGTTTGCAGAATCGTCAGCGTCTGACGTCTCTGTTTCAGTGGCTTTTTTCAAAGGTTGACGGGCCATGATCCCTCCGTGAAAAGCGGCACCATGACGGTGCCGCGCTTGTCAGTGTGGATGGTGGGTGCAGTTACGCTTTTTCCATCCACTCGTTGACCTGCTTTTCGGCCTCTTCCTTGGCGACGCCGTATTTCTCCTGAATCTTGCCGATCAGGATATCGCGATTGCCTTCGGCCTGCTTCAGATCATCATCGGTCAACTTGCCCCATTTCGCCTTGATCGAGCCGGTCATCTGGGTCCATTTGCCTTTGAGTTCATCCGTGTTCATTCTGACACTCCTTTCATGTTGTGTTGTCCATTCAACGAGCAGTGCCGCAAACGGTTCCAAGTTTTGTCGAGTACGTTTCCGTTATGCCCGGCTGGCATGAAGGCAGCGCCCCGTCACTTACGCGCGCGCAGACTGGTCTTGAATGGTTTTGTGACACCGCATCAGGGCATGCACGGTCCGGTGGAATGACGAGTGACAAGGCTGATCGGCAGCTCCCGCGTTTCGACAGTTCCGGTACCCGGCGGTGACAGCCTGAGCAGCATGAGTGCGGCGGCTTCCGTGCCGATCGCTTCTGCCGGAATGTCCACAGTGCTCAGCGAAGGTGCAAGATGCGCGGCAAAGTCCACATTGTCGATGCCCGCGATGGACAGATCTGCGGGGATCACGAAACCGCGTCCTTGTGCTTCGACCATCGCACCGATGGCCAGCAGATCGGCCGTTCCAATGATGGCGGTCAGACGCGGCACCAGTTGCAGCAGCGTTGTGCACCCGGTCCGGCCTGCCCCGATAGAGACGGGTTGTTCGCTGATCTGGCTACGCACAAGCGACAGACCGGTCTGCGCCAGTGCCGCACGGATGCCATCAAGCCGCGCGCTCTGGCGGTCATTGTTCTTCAGATGCCCACAGATCACGCCAATATGGCGATGGCCCAGATCCAGCAGATGTTGGGCGACAAGGAAACCCGCGCGGTGGTTGTCGACCCGCACGCAATCGAGATGCGCCTGTCCTTCCCATATCTGGACAAGCGGGATACCTGCGCCTTCGATCATTTCCCATGTCGCTGGCGGGCGCGCAGCACCGACCACGATCAACCCGTCGACGCCATGCGACAGCAATTGCGTCAGCGCCGCCGCTTCATTCGCCATGTCATATTCATGCGATGCGATCAGCAACTGATAGCCCGCAGCGGCAAAGCTGCGTTGCATGTCCTGCAGGCAAGCCGAAAAGATCGGCGAGTGCAATGTGGGCACCACAACGCCAATCGTATGCGACTGGCCCGACGCCAATGCGCGCGCCTTGCGATTGGGCACATAGCCCAGGCGCTTCGCGACGCTGCGAATACGTTCCAGCGTGTCGGCCTTGACCAGTTCGGGTTGCGCCAATGCGCGAGAAACCGTTGCAAGCGATGCACCGGATTCGCGGGCAATATCGATCAGGGTCGGTTTGCGCTGGTTGGACATATTTTCTGGAGCCGATGAAAATTTACATTCGCATGATAACTCAAAATCAACAACAAGAGAAGAATTTATACTGATCCTTGACATCATGAATGAAAATATGAAAGCGTTTACATAGAAGATTGGCGCAATGCCTTTCGATTCGTCGCACCCGTCACACATGCGGTTGCCCCAGACGCAGGATGAAAAAGATGGCTATCACATATCTCAAGAAAGCTTCGAAAACGCCGGAAACAGAATCGGGCCATGCGCAGGCGGTCGTGTCCGAAATGCTCTCGCAGATCGAGACTGAGGGTGAAGCCGCCGTGCGCGCTTATGCTTTGCGTCTGGACAAATGGGATGGGGACATTCTGGTCAGCCGCGTAGAAATGGATGCGCGCGCTGCCGAAGTGCCTGAGCAGGTGAAAGAAGACATCGCCTTTGCCGTGGCGCAGGTGCGCGCCTTTGCCGATGCGCAGCGGGCCTCGGTCAGTGATTTCCAGATGACCATGCCCTCTGGGCTGGTGGCGGGCCAGACATGGATGCCCTGCAATGTCGCGGGCTGTTATGTGCCGACAGGGCGTTATGCGCATATCGCATCCGCCATCATGTCGGTCGCCACGGCCAAGGCCGCGGGGGTCAAGACCGTGATCGCCTGTTCGACCCCGTTCCGGGGCGGCGCGATGCACCCTTATGTGCTCTATGCCATGCGCGAGGCAGGGGCCGATATTGTCATGACGCTGGGCGGCGTGCAGGCGATTGCGACCATGGCTTACGGGCTGTTCACCGGGAAACCGGCGGATGTGATCGTGGGGCCGGGCAACAAATTCGTGGCCGAAGCCAAGCGAATGCTGTTCGGCAAGGTGGGGATCGACGTGTTTGCCGGGCCATCCGAGATCGGGATTCTGGCGGATGCGTCGGCGGACCCGGAGATTGTCGCGGTCGATCTGGTGGGTCAGGCCGAGCATGGGCATGAATCGCCTGCCTGGCTGTTCACGGATGATCGCGCGCTTGCGGAAACCGTGATGGCCCGCGTGCCGGAACTGATTGCAACCCTGCCCGAACCTGCGCGCGAGGCCGCCGATGCGGCCTGGCGCGACTATGGTGAAGTCGTGCTGTGTGATACGCGCGAGGAGTTGGTGAAAGTGTCGGATGAGTATGCCTCCGAGCATCTGGAAGTGCATTGTGTCGATCTGGACTGGTGGATGGCGAACCTGACGAATTACGGGTCGCTGTTTGTCGGTGAGGAAACGACCGTGGCTTATGGCGACAAATGTTCCGGCCCGAACCATATTCTGCCCACGAAATACGCCGCGCGCTATTCGGCGGGGCTGTCGGTGCACAAGTTCCTGAAACCCCTGACCTGGCAGCAGGCGGATCGTGAGGCCAGCAAGGAGCTTGCCATTCGCACGGCCCGAATCTCGCGGCTGGAGGGGATGGAAGCACATGCGCGGACGGCGGATGTGCGGGTCGCAAAATACTATCCGGGGCATAATTTCGACCTTGGCGCGCCGGTGGAGTCGGTCTGAGCCATGCGCAAGATGCCTGATCTGGGGCGCCCCCCCGAGATACCTGACAGCGCGCGGGCTTCGGCGCTTGCGTTGGTCGAAGCCGGGCGGTTGCATCGCTATGCCGAAGCGGGCGGCGATGGCGGGGTGGTCGCGGAGCTGGAGCGCGAATTTGCGCGGCTCGCGGGGCGGCGCTATGCCGTTGCGGTCAATTCCTGTGGATCGGCCTTGTTTCTGGCGCTCAAGGCGGCGGGGGTGCGGCCGGGCGATCCGGTCTTGCTCAATGCCTTTACGCTGGGGCCAGTGCCGGGGGCGCTGGACCATATCGGAGCACGGCCTGTGCTGGTCGAGATCACCGAGGATCTGGTGATCGATCTGGAGGATATGCGCACAAAGGCACGGGCCTCGGGGGCGCGGGTGTTGATGCTGTCGCATATGCGCGGGCATCTGTGCGATCTGGAGGCGTTGGCCGAATTGTGCTGTGCCGAAGGGATCACGCTGATCGAGGATTGCGCGCATACGCTGGGGGCTTCGTGGAACGGGCGACAGGCAGGCACATTCGGGCAATCGGGGTGTTTCAGTTTCCAGTCGGGCAAGCATGTCAATGCGGGCGAAGGGGGCGTACTGGTTACGGATGATGCGGATGTGGCGGCGCAGGCGATCCTGCATTCGGGCAGTTACATGCTGTATGGCCAGAACGGGACAGTGCCGCCAGAGGATGTGATGGCGCGCTGGCGCAGGCGCTGCGGGAATTATTCGATGCGGATGGGGCCGCTGGTGGCCTCACTTGCGCTGCCGCAATTGGCGATGTTGCCCGAGCGGGTGGCGGATTGGAACGCCAGCCATGACCGGATTGCAGCGCGGCTGTCTGCGGTGCCGGGGTTCGCGCTGCCCAAGCGGCCAGAGGCAGAGGCTTATGCGCAAAGCTCGCTGCAATTTCGCCTGACTGGGCGGTCGCTGCGCGAGATGCGCGCCTATGTCGACACCTGTCGCGCGGCGGGGGTCTGGGTCAAGTGGTTCGGGTCAGAAATCCCCGAAGGCTATAGTTCCAACCCCGCGCAATGGCCCGGCGTCGAGGCGATTGATGCACCCCGCGCTTGTGCGCTGCAGGCGGCTCTTTGCGATATTCGACTGCCGCTGGGGCTGAGTCCAGAGGACTGCGATGCGGTGGCCGATGTGCTGATCGCTTGTGCCGAGATCGAGGAGCACCGCCATGCCGAGGCTTGATACACTGTTTGACCTGACCGGGCGGCGGGCGCTGGTGACGGGGGGCAATTCCGGCATTGGGCTGGCGATGGCGCGCGCGCTGGGGATGCAGGGGGCAGAGCTGCATCTGGCCGCGCGCGACGGGACCAAGCTGGACGCGGCTTGCGCGGATCTGGCGGCAGAGGGGATTTCGGCACATGCGCATCCGGCTGATCTGACCGACCCTGCAGCATTGCAGGCTCTGGCGCAAGGCGCGGGTGCGGTGGATATTCTGGTCAATGCCGCCGGGGTGAACCTGCGCCAGCCGTATTTACAGGTCTCGGCTGAGGCGTTCGACCTGCATATGGCGCTGCACCTGCGCGCGCCGTTTCTGCTGGTCCAGCATCTGGCGCCGGGGATGATGGATCGGGGCTGGGGGCGGGTATTGAATCTGGCCTCGCTGCAATCGAGCCGCGCTTTTGCCAATTCCGCACCCTATGGAGCAGGCAAAGGCGGGATCGTGCAACTGACGCGGGCCATGGCGCAGGAGTTTTCGGCGCATGGCGTGACCTGCAACGCGATTGCGCCGGGCTTCTTTCCGACGCCGCTGACCGCGCCGGTGTTCAATGACCCGGACCTAGCACAGGCCAATGCCGCGCGCACAGCCATCGGGCGCAATGGGGCGTTGGAAGATCTTTACGGGGCGACGGTGTTCCTGTGCTCGGACGCGTCCGGCTACATCACCGGGCAGACCTTGTTCGTGGATGGGGGGTTTACAGCGAAATGAGCGGTAGCATGCAGGCGTTGGTTTATACGGGTGTCAATCAGATGGTGCTGACAGAGGTGCCGGTGCCGGTGCCCGCGGCGGGCGAAGTGCTGGTGCGGGTGCAGGCCGTGGGGATATGCGGGTCGGACATGCATGCCTATCACGGCCATGACGCGCGCCGCCCCGCGCCCCTGGTGCTGGGGCATGAGGCCGCGGGGGTGATCGCCTCTGGCCACGATGCAGGCGCGCGGGTCGCGATCAATCCGCTGGTGGTGGACCCCGATTGCCCGGCGGTGCTGGCCGGTCGTCCGCATCTGTCGCCCACGCGCGCCATCATCTCGATGCCGCCGCGACCGGGGGCGTTTGCGGAATATGTGACGATCCCAACGCGCAACCTGCTGCCGGTGCCGGATGGGATGGACATGCGAACTGCGGCGCTCACCGAACCTGTGGCCGTATCCTGGCATGCTGTGCGGATCGGGCTGGAAAAACTGCGACAGGAAAATCCGCGCGTGCTGGTGCAGGGCGCGGGTGCGATCGGCGTCGCGGCGGCATTGATCGCCCGGCATATGGGGGCATGTGCAGTTGATCTGGCGGAACCCCATCCGGGGCGGCGAGAGTTGCTGGCGGGCGAGGCCGGGATTTCGCCCTTCGATCCGGGCGCGCATGATCCCGGCGAGAGTGCCTATGATCTGATCATCGACGCCGTGGGCGCAGTCGCGACCCGACAGGCGGCGTCACGGCTGGTGCGACCCGGCGGGGTAATCGTGCATGTGGGTCTTTTGCCGGGGCAAGAGGGCTACGACATCCGGCGCATTACCCTGCAAGAAATCACGCTCTCGGGCAGTTATTGCTACACGCCAGAGGATTTCGCCGCCGCGCTTGCCGCCTTGGCGGCAGGGGATCTGGGGAAACTCGACTGGGTGGAAACGCGGCCACTATCAGCAGGGGTGGCGGCTTTTGCCGATCTCGATGCCGGACGGGTCGGGGCGGCAAAAATCGTGCTGGAACTCGACCAGCCCGTGACGTGACATTGCGAAAGACCGGTTTTCGGTGGGTTGGTGACGGGCTGCACCATCGACCTGGACCCCCCGCCGTGCTGTCACACCAGCCGCGGTTTGCCGCCCGCTTGCGGGTCAGACGAAAAGCTCGGTGCGCTCGAAGCGGGTGACATCGACCAGCCCCAGATCCGAGATCCGCAATTCAGGAATGACCACCAGTGCCAGCAGCGAGTGCTGCATGAAGGCGTTGTTCAGCGAACAGCCGCAGTCCTGCATGGCGCGACCCAGTGCGTCGGCCAGCGCTGCCACTTCGACCGCAGGACTATCCGACATCAGCCCCGCGATGGGCAGCGCGACATGGGCAAGCTCTGCCCCGTCACGCCAGAGCGTCACCCCGCCCCCCAGTTCCCCCAACCGGTTCGCGGCCAACGCCATCTGTTCGCGGCATGTGCCCACGACAATCATGTGATGGCTGTCATGCGCCACAGTTGACGCAAGCGCCATTCGCCCCTGATAGCCAAAGCCCGAAACCAGCGCATTGACCACGCCACCCGTGCCGCGATGGCGTTCGACCAGCGCGATCTGCGCGATGTCGCGGGCCGTGTCGGCCCGAATCTGCCCATCCGTGACCGGCATGGTGGCGGTCAGGGCACGGGTCGGGGCCTGATTTTCGACCACGCCGATCACGCGGGCCTCGACCTCGTTAGCACCTTCCGGGGCCGTGATTGTGAAATCATCCGCGCCAAGTGTCTTGCCCAGATGGACCGTCTGGCGCACATCATCGGGCCAGTCCAGATGCGGGCAATCGACCAGCAAACGCCCGTTTTGCGCAACCGGAACGCCCCGCGCGAAGACCTGCTCAATGGGCAAGGCCCGCAGGTCCGAGGTCACGATCAGATCCGCCCGCCGCCCCGGTGCAATGCTGCCCAACTCGCGCTCCAGCCCGAAATGACTGGCGGTATTGATCGTGGCCATCTGCAACGCCACCAGCGGGTCCGCGCCGCACTCGATGGCATGGCGCACGACACGGTTCATGTGCCCGTCATTGACCAGCGTTCCCGAATGACAATCATCCGTGCACAGGATCATGTTGCGCGGATCAAGCCCCTTTTCCGTGATCGCCGTGATCTGGGTTTTCACATCATACCACGCACTGCCCAGTCGCAGCATCGCGCGCATCCCCTGCCGCATCCGGGCGATGGCATCTTCCTCGCGCGTGCCCTCATGATCGTCGGCGGGACCGCCCGCGACATAGGCGTGAAAAGCAGGGCCAAGATCGGGCGCGGCATAATGCCCGCCCACGGTCTTGCCCGCGGCTTGGGTCGCAGCGATTTCCGCCAGCATCTTGGGGTCGGCATGGATCACGCCGGGGAAATTCATCATCTCGCCCAGACCGATGATACCGGGCCATGTCATCGCCTCGGCCACGTCCTCGGGGGTGATTTCAAACCCTGTCGTCTCCAGCCCCGGCGCAGAGGGCGCGCAAGAGGGCATCTGCACATAGATGCTGACAGGCTGCATCAGTGCCTCATCATGCATCAGCCGCACACCGCGCAGGCCAAGAACATTGGCAATCTCATGCGGATCGACGAACATGGTGGTTGTGCCATGCGGGATCACGGCGGCAGCAAATTCGGCAGGGGTCAACTGGCCGGATTCGATATGCATGTGACCATCGCATAGACCGGGGATCAGATAGCGCCCGGCTGCATCGATCACCTGCGTGTCAGGTCCGATGCAATGGCTGGCATCAGGGCCAACATAGGCGAAACGCCCTTTGGCGATGGCAACCTGCCAGTCGTCAAGGATTTCGCGCGTGTGCACATTGACCACGCGCCCGCCCGTGATCACGGTATCGGCAGCAGCGCGGCCAGCGGCAACCGCAATCAGATCAGGGGCGACATCGGGCCAGGAGGGGAAAGAATCTGTGCTCATGGCGCGATATTGTCCATAAATCGGCTGTCTCACAAGATGAAAGCGCGGCATGCGCGCCATGCGCCGGTTTTGTCGGCAGCCCCGCGCAAAACGGGTTGCCCGTGACCTTCGTCCATGCACATTGGGCACGGTTGGCCAGCAGGTCACTGTGACACACGGAGAAATGCACCATGACACCCGGTCTGATCCTGTCCATCGGCGAAGCCATGGTCGAGTTGTCCGAAAGCGACACGCCTGACAGCTGGCGACTGGGCATCGCGGGGGATACGCTCAACACCGCCTGGTATCTGCGCGGCCTTCTGCCAGAACCATGGCGCGTCGGCTACCTGTCGCGTGTGGGCACGGGGGCGTTTTCGCAGCGGATGGTGGATTTCCTGAGGGATTCGGGGATCGAGACGACCCATGTCAGCCGTGACACAGCGCGCGAGATCGGGCTTTATGCCATATCCCTGCAAGATGGCGAGCGCAGTTTCAGCTATTGGCGCGACAGTTCCGCCGCGCGCGGGCTGGCGGATGATGACACACGGCTGGCACAGGCTTTCGCCGGGGCGCAGGTGCTGTATCTGTCGGGCATTACTCTGGCGATCCTGCCGGCCCCGGCGCGCGCGCGTCTGATGACCCATCTTGCCCAGGCCCGCACCCAAGGGGCGCAGGTTGTCTTTGACCCCAATCTGCGCCCGCGCCTTTGGCCTGACACCATGACGATGTGCGCGGCCATAGAAGAAATGGCAGGCCAGTCCGATCTGGTCCTGCCCAGCTTCGATGACGAGGCCACCCATTTTGGCGACCGCGACCTGCAGGCGACCTGCGCGCGCTATCTGGCCTGCGGCGCGCGGCATGTCGTGGTCAAGAACGGCGGCGGGCCGATGCTGTTCGACGGCTCAGACGGCACGGGGCAGATCGACGACCTGCAGCCCGAAACGCCGCTCGATACCACGGCGGCGGGCGACAGTTTCAACGCGGGCTATCTGGCCGCAAGGGTGCAGGGCGCCGATTGTGCGGCGGCGATCCGTGCTGGCCATGCGCTCAGCCGTCAGGTGATCCGCCATCGCGGCGCGCTGGTGCCTGCGGCCATTGACGCAGCGCGCGGCTGATTGCGCCTTGCGCGCTCCTGTGCCACCCTGTGCGCGGTCTGACATCGGAGAGAGCCATGCAGCGCATCACGATCACCCTGCCCGAAGAGCTCTGCGCGGAACTGGATGGCTTCGTCCAGACGCGGCGCTATGACAACCGGTCAGAGGCGATGCGCGATCTGCTGCGCAGCGCCCTGCGCGAAAATACAGAGGCCGAACCCGAGGGCGAGGCGATGGGGGTGCTGAGCTATGTCTATGACCATCATCTGCGCGATCTGGCCAGTCGGCTGATGGATCATCACCATGCCCACCATGCCCTGACCGTCACCACCAGCCATGTGCATCTGGACCATGATACCTGTCTGGAAACCGTCATCCTGCGCGGGCCGGTCCGCGATCTGCGCGCCCATGCAGACGGGATACTCGGGCAACGCGGTGTGATGCATGGCAATCTGTTCCTGATCCCGGTGGAATCGCATGATCACGGCCATGGACTGGCGCATCACACGCATCTGCATGTGAAGGAAAGCTTCTGAACACCTGACAGGTTGCGCGCCCGCGCTTGATCTCCGCCGCCATTGCACCATTTTCCCGGCCATGTTCATCCTCAGCCCGGACACTGTGCGAAACACTGATGCCCTGCGCATCCGCTGGCTGCCGCGCCGGTATCTGGGGCGCACGACTCTTTGGCCCAGACGCGGCGGCTGGGGCCTGCTCGCGCGGGTGATCTTCGAAACCGAAGTGCTGCGCTACGGGCTGGTGCTCGCGCCTTTTGTCGTCGCGGCCCTTGTCTGGCCGGACTATGCCATCGTCATCGCGCAAGCCCCGGTTCTGATGCTGGTCGCGATTCATCTGTTCGAGGCCAAGTTCATGCGCGTGCCGCGCGAAAAGCGCGCGGGGCTGGTTTCAGGCGATGACGCCGACGCAGGGCTTGACCTTCTGCGCCAGCGCGCCCGGCAGATCCTTGGTCACATTGCGGCTGGACGCGGGCTGGTGTCAGGGCGGTTGCATCTGGTGATCGAACAATCGGAACTGATGCGTGTGCCACCGCTGTCGCTGGTCTCGGTCCAGTCCGACGACGGGCCTGATCTGCTGGCACTGAACGCACGCGAAAGGGCGATGATCGCCGAGTCGCTTTTCGCAGCACCCCTGACCGAACGCCAGCTTCAGAAGATCGGGCTTGCCCGCAAGATCGAGGTGCACGACCTGACATTCGATCCTGCCACTGTCTCGGCCCATGCAAGAATGGCCGCGCTGATGGCCGCGCGCTCAGCGCAGCAGGGATAGCACCCGCCCGAAGGGCGGTTCCGGCACGTCCACTTCGCAACAGGCCCAGAGCACTGGCAGACGCGGGGCGGTCCCCGGCATCGGCCCGTCAAGATCGGTCAGCAGAATCAGGCCAGAGGGTCTGATCTGACCCGCCCGCTGGAAAACCGGGCGAAAATCCGTGCCGCCCCCTTCGGGCAGGGGCAGCGATGCCAGCGTCTGGCGCCAGTTGGCCGGGTCCAGCGCGACCTCATGCCGGATCGCGGTATCGAAGACGACCACGGTGCAGACAGCGCGCAACCGGCGCGCGGCACTGGCTGTTTCGGCAAAGAACCGCGCCAGCGTCGGTTTCGGGATCGAGCCAGAGGCATCAATCGCGATCATCAGTTTCGGCTGCGGCTGCGGCGCATTCAGATTGGCCTGCCATGGCGGCGGCGATGCGCCCTGTTCCAGCGCGTGACCGGCCAGCGCCAGCCAGCGCCGCGCGGGCTGCAAGGGCACGGGCGCGGGGCGGCGCAGGGTGGTGCGCGTCAGCCAGCGCCGCAGCACCATTTCCCAAGGCACTCTGGGGCGCGGCAGGTCGCCCAGACGCGTGCCAAGATTGCCCAGACCAAGCCCCGCCGCCCGCCCCAGCGCCATGGCGCGCGCCAGATGTCCGCGCCAATCCCCCTCATCGGGGCCTGCACCCTCCGCCTCGACTCCGGTGCCGGGGGACAAATCCGGGCGAAACCCGTTCTCGCGCGCTTTCGATTTCAGTGGCCCGCGCCCCGGTCCGCCCGCAGCATAAAGCCGGAAATACAGGCGTTCTGCATCCCATGCAGCAAGCGCTGTCGGGCTGGCCGTGCCGAGCAGGGTTTCCAGCGTCACGCAGGGGCGCGGCAGTGCATGACCGCTCGCAAGGATCGTCTGATTGACGATGGCATCACAGGCGATCTGCCAGATTTCCGGGTCAAACTCGGCCCCGAGCCTGTCCTGCATGGCCTTCATGCGGGACGGATGTTGCAGCGCCACATGCAGAATATGATGACCGGCCAGCCCGATCTGCAAATGCCGGGGCAGGGTGGCGTAATCCGGGCCATAGCGGATTTCGACCCCATGCGTTTCGATCCCGTCGGTCGCGTCATGGTCGCGGTGACGACACCAGAGCGAGAGCGCGGCCAGCGCCGGGTCCAGTTCGCTCAGGGCCTGTAACGCAGCCGTCGCGCGGCGGGAATGGGCCGCATCACGCAAGACCCGCCTCTTCGCGTTCCTTCGCGTAATCCGCATAGGCGCGCGAGGTCAGGAAACTTTCCTGCCAGCCATTGTCCAGCGCGCGGGCAATCAGCAATTCGAACCCATGCGTTCCCAGTTCGGCCAGCGGCATGGCCTCGAACGGTGCCCCAAGGTCGCGTCCGAGCTTGCGGATTTCGGCCATGATGTCGATGATCGCAGCCAGATTGCCCGCATCGGCCCGCGCCACCAGCGCATAGGTCAGCGCGGTCATGCCATGCAGCGAACGGGGGTAAAGCGGGGTGCGCCCGCGTGTCGGTGCCTCGACCAGCGCATCGACCTGCACCGTCGCGGCAATATCCTCGCAGATCAGGCGGAACTCGGCGGCGACCGCTTCGCCCACCACACCGGCAATCGCGATATTGCGCAACGTCCGATCCGGCAGCGCCTGCATCAGTGTCGAGACCCGCGCCCAACTGCGCGGGGTGCAGGCGATCATCTCGCCCTCGCGCAACGCAGTCTCTGTCGTGTCCAGACAATCGGGACGGGTGCGGATAAAGGCAATCACGGCAGGGTCCAGCCCCTGCGGCAGCGCATAGCTGCTGATCCAGTCCTGCGCACTCGCGATCAGATGCAGATGGATCAGCCGGTCCGACAGCGCCGTGCCCATCTCATAGGCAATCGCGCCGTCCTCGACCATATTCCCCGCCGCAATGACAAGGCAACTGACGGGCAGCACATGCGCCCCCACGCGGCGTTCCTGCAACAACCCGTAGACCGTGGGCTGCAAATGCGGCGCGGCAGAGGTCAATTCGTCCAGAAACAGGATCGAAGGTTGTGCAGGATCGTCGGGCAGGTCTTCGGGGCGAAACCAGACCGTGCGGCGCGTTTCCATGTCGAAAAACGGCAGACCGCGCAGATCCTGCGGCTCCACCGTGGTCAGCCGCAGGTCATAGAGTTTCGCGCCGATCTCTTGCGCCAGCGTCTGCACGATCTCGGTCTTGCCGATGCCGGGGCGGCCATGCAGCATCCAGCTTGCGCGCAGATCCCCTGCACTCTGCGCCTGCCAGCCCTGCCGCAGCAGCGCCAGCGCCTGTCCGGTCGTGATGGGGGGTGCGTTCAGCATGGCGTCCCTGTCTTGTGGCCTGCCACAGTATCTGTCGCGACAGGCCGCAAGGGCAAGCCCGCTTATTCCGCCACAAACCGTCCCTCCGCATCCAGATACACGACTTTCCCTGTCCGCGCGGCCTGTTGCGCGGCCAGCCCCATCTGCACGGCCCACATCCCGTCAGACAATCCCACTTCTACCTTGCCGCGTCCGCGCACAAGTTTCGCAAAACGGTCGTGCTGGTAGAATGTCGATCCATTGTGATCCCCCGCTTCCAGCAGCGCTGCATCCACCGGCACTTCGATCAGGCGCGGTCCCTTGGGGTTGCGCGGGCTGACAA
>JAFIEL010000062.1 GCA_020832585.1 Natronohydrobacter sp.
CCGAAGGGGGCGGGCTTGGCATTGGCGGGGGCGATGGCAACCCGAGCGCAGGGCGTCCACCCCTGACCGTCATGGCAAAGCTGACCTGGGGTCTGGCCGTGGCCTTTATCGCCACCTCGCTGACGCTCACGATCCTGGCCGCTCAGCAATCGGCAACCACGTCGGTTCTTGACCGTCTTGGCGTGCCCACGGCCCCCAGCGCGCCCGCGACGCCCAGCCTGCCTGCCGGTGACAGCCTGCTGCCGCCCTCCATCGCGGATGACACGCTGGCCCCGCCGCCCGCAGACTGAGCGACAGCCACATTCCTTAGCGCAGGGGCGGGTTTTGCCTGCCCCTATCTTGCGGTTTTTACCAAACTCGGTTATGGCTCGACCCCCGTGATGGGGTGCGCGTGAACGCGGGGCCTTGAGCACATCAAGCAGTCACGGGAGACCATCATGGCGCGTTATGTTTTCATCACAGGTGGCGTGGTGTCGTCTCTGGGCAAGGGGCTTGCCTCGGCGGCACTCGGCGCGCTGTTGCAGGCGCGCGGCTTCACGGTCCGGCTGCGCAAGCTCGACCCCTATCTGAATGTCGATCCCGGCACGATGTCGCCCTTTGAACATGGCGAGGTCTTCGTCACAGATGACGGGGCCGAAACCGATCTCGACCTTGGCCATTATGAACGATTCACCGGGGTTGCCGCGCGCAAGACTGATTCGGTCTCTTCGGGGCGGATCTATTCCAATGTGCTGGAGAAGGAACGCCGTGGCGATTATCTGGGCAAGACCATTCAGGTCGTCCCCCATGTCACGAACGAGATCAAGGAATTCCTTGCCATCGGCGAGGATGAGGTCGATTTCATGCTCTGCGAAATCGGCGGCACTGTGGGCGATATCGAGGGGCTGCCGTTTTTCGAGGCCATCCGCCAGTTCGGCCATGAACGCCCGCGCGGGCAATGCATCTTCATGCATCTGACACTCCTGCCCTATCTTGCCGCCAGCGGAGAGTTGAAAACCAAGCCCACACAGCATTCAGTCAAGGAATTGCAATCCATCGGGATTGCGCCCGATGTGCTGGTCTGCCGCTCGGAACAGCCCATCCCCGAAAAAGAGCGCCAGAAAATCGCGCTCTTCTGCAATGTGCGCCCCGATGCGGTGATCCCGGCCTATGACCTCAGTTCGATCTATGAGGCCCCACTCGCCTATCACGCGGCGGGGCTGGATCAGGCGGTGCTCGATGCGTTCGACATCAACCCCGCGCCGCGTCCCAATCTGGACCGCTGGGAAGATGTGGTCGACCGGCTGAAGAACCCCGAAGGCACCGTGCGCATCGCCATTGTCGGCAAATATGTGCAGCTTGAAGATGCCTATAAGTCGATCAAGGAAGCGCTGGTGCATGGCGGGATCGCCAATCGGGTGCGCGTGCAGGTCGAATGGATCGATGCCAGCGTGTTCGACAGCGAAGACCCCGCGCCCCATCTGGAAAATTTCCACGCGATCCTTGTGCCCGGCGGCTTTGGCGAACGCGGGACCGAGGGCAAGATCCGCGCGGCCACCTATGCACGAACCAAGAAAATCCCCTATTTCGGCATCTGTCTGGGCATGCAGATGGCCGTCATCGAGGCCGCGCGCAATCTGGCCGAAATCACCGATGCCGGGTCCGAGGAATTCGACCACGAGGCCGGCAAGAAACGCTTTACGCCTGTGGTCTATCACCTGAAGGAATGGGTGCAGGGCAACCACAAGGTCGAGCGCAAACTGGGCGATGACAAGGGCGGCACGATGCGGCTCGGGGCCTATAGCGCCGCGCTCAAGGACGGCTCGCGCGTGGCGCAGATATACGGCACGACGCGCATCGAGGAACGCCACCGCCACCGCTACGAGGTAGACACCCGTTTCCGCGAAGCGCTCGAAGGCTGCGGCCTGATCTTCTCTGGAATGTCGCCCGATGGCAAACTGCCAGAGATTGTCGAGCACCAGAACCACCCCTGGTTCATCGGCGTCCAGTTTCACCCGGAACTGAAATCCAAACCCTTCGCGCCGCACCCGCTTTTCGCCGATTTCGTGCGCGCGGCGGTCGAGGTGTCGCGGCTGGTCTGAGCGCAAATGCAGAACAGGACCGGCGGCATCCCGCGCGGTCCTGCACCCTGCCTGAAAACGTATCGAGGGACTAGCGTATCAGGTAGGTGATCAGCCCGACCCAGAAGGGCAGGGCCAGGAGCAGGATCAGCCCCAGCAGCATCGCGGGCTGCAACCAGCGCTTTTCCTCATCCGGCCACGCCCCGGCCTGGGCCAGCGGCATCGAGGGGGTCGATTCCCGCTGCGTCTCGATCCCCTGACGGGCGCAGTAGAATTCGTTGTTCTGCACCGCCAGTTGCATGGCGTGATCGAAGGTGCTGCGCATCAGCGGCATCCGCAGACTGGCATCACAGATCGCCAGCCGCGTGGTCGAGAACTCGTCATAGGTGAAAGAGGACGAAATCAGGATGATCGGCATGGTCGGTGCCAACTCGCGCACCTTGAAGCAGCGCGTGATGAATGTGTCCATATCCTCGTTCTCGCTGCGCTCCATGAACAGCATGCAGCGCGGATGGCGGCACTTTATCGCCTGATCGAACAGTTGCTCTTCGTTGCGCAGATGAATGGACATCCCACCACTCTCATAGACCCGCCCCCGCAGGAAATGCGTTTCTTCGTCGCTTTGCGTGAACAGAAACACGGTCCAGTCCGCGAGGGCTGCGCGTCGGGGGAAGTCAGGGAAATGGACACGCGACGCGTCCATGCCGAACTTCCGGTCTATTGCTTCGGACAGCATCGAACCCTCCTCGCCGCACCCTTCGATGGAACCCCGAGCGGGCTCAACCTTAAGATGTTATGCATGAAGTATCATATTGATACAAATAACAATCAAGAGATTTTTAACCATTGCGTTCTACCTTGGGTTGTAGGGCATGCAATGACTTGTAATACTTGTATTTTATCAATTAGTATGATACCAAAGAGCCGTGTTTTACGTAGAATACATCCACATCATCAGGTTGCAACGACGCAGATCGTATCATATTTGCACAACTACAAGGAATAACAGGTGAGCTTGAAGACACTGGCGCAACTTCTGGAAATGGTTGCAGGTCTACAGCGAGATCTCGGATTGGAGGACGCCCTGCCTCTGGAACGCGATATTCTTGCAGTATTCGGCGCCTTGAGCAGAGAAGGATACAGCGATGTCAGAACAGAAGCCCTCATGGAACATCCGCTACTTGCCGATGTCCCCAAGGCGTCCTTCCACCGCGCCCTGCGTGCGCTTCTAGAGCGCGGACATATCCTGCATGCGGATGGTTACAAGACAGGGCGGTATAGGCTGGCGCAGCACTTCTGACCGGAGCATCATCGCATGATGCTCGGGGTGCTTGCGATTGCGTCCTTGTGCTACCTGGTGCTGCATTTCGCGTTCTACTGGGTGCAGTTTTCCGCGCTCCTGCCGCTGCAACAGGCGCTGATCGGGGATCTGGCCCCGGCCCTTCTGGTATTCCCGATACACGGATTGCGGGTCTTGTGCGCCTGGGCCTTCGGTCTGTGGAGCATCGTCATCATGGCCCCGACCGCGCTGGCCATCGTTGCAACCCATCATTTCCTGATGGGCTATGACACGACCTCTCTGGCCTATCTCATCATGGCGCTGACCTACCTGACCAGCGCGCCGCTCAGCTTCCATCTGATCAAGACCTGTCTGGGCAGAACCGATGACCATATGGCTGTCGAATGGCGCGTGATCATGCTGACCGGGTTCCTGTCAGGTCTGATCAACGTGATGGTCGCCGGCCTGTTGCTTCCCTACAGTTCAGACGGGCGCGACATGATGCTGTGGCTGCTCGCCAAACTGGTCGGGTATATGTCAGGCATATTCGTTCTGTTGCTGCTGATCCTGATGGCGCTGCGCGTGGCCAGACACGCGGTCCAGCGCGTGAACTGAAAGCCCCGCTTCACCGCCGCGCCGACAGTTGTGCGGGCCGTGGAAATATGCCATCTCTCGCGCATGACAAACGCAATCGAATCCCGCCTGGCCGAGCTTGGCCTCTCCCTGCCGCAAGCGCCTGCGCCTGCGGCGAATTATGTCCCCTTCGTGCAAAGCGGGTCGCTCGTCTTCATCTCTGGCCAGATCAGTTCCGGGCCGGATGGTCTGATCTGCGGCAAGCTGGGCGATTCGCTGTCCGTTGAAGATGGCGCAACCGCCGCCCGCGCCTGCGGCCTTGCGCTGATCGCGCAACTGCGCGCCGCCTGTGGCGGTGATCTGACGCGGGTGCGCCGGGTCGTGAAACTGACAGGTTTCGTGAACTGCACCCCCGATTTCACCGACCAGCCCAAGGTGGTGAATGGTTGTTCCGATCTGATGGTCGCTGTCTTTGGCGAAGCTGGCCGCCACGCCCGCGCCGCTGTCGGGGCCCCGTCCCTGCCGCTGGGCGTCGCCGTGGAAATCGAGGGCATCTTCGAGATTGCCTGACCTGCCCACTCACCTGCCCGCAAGCCTTCTGGCCCGCCCGATCGCGCATCGCGCGCTGCACGGGCCGGGCAGGCCAGAAAATTCCCTCGCCGCCATCCGCGCCGCCATCGCGGCCAATTACGGCATTGAACTCGACGTGCAGTGCAGCGCCGATGGCGTGGCGATGGTGTTTCATGACGACACGCTCGACCGCCTGACCGACGCACAAGGCCCGGTCCGCGACCGAAACGCGCAGGACTTGCAACAGATCGCACTCAAAGGCAGCACCGAGCCGATCCCCACCCTGCGCGACGTGCTGGATCTGGTCGCGGGTCAGGTGCCGCTGCTGATCGAGATCAAGGACCAGACCGGCACGCTCTCCCCCGGCCCAGAGACACTGGAACAGGCCGTGGCCCGCGACCTTGCGGGCTACCGCGGCGATGTGGCGCTGATGTCCTTCAACCCCGCTTGCGTCAAAGCGATGGCCCGCCACGCCCCCGACCGCCCGCGCGGGCTGGTCACTTGCGCCTATACCGCCCAGGACTGGCCCGACCTACCCCCGGCGCAGCGCACCGCCCTTGCCGGGATCCCGGATTTCGACGCCGCCGGGTGCAGCTTCATTTCGCATGACTGGAGGGATCTGGATGCCGCCCCTGTCACGCGGCTCGCGCGTCGCGGCGTGCCGATCCTGTGCTGGACGATCCGCAATGCCGCAGACGAACAGACCGCCCGCCGCAGCGCGCAGAACATCACCTTTGACGATTACCTGCCGTAGCGCGCCAGAAACATCGTGACGGCCCCTTCCACAGTGCGCGAAATCTCGGCCTCTGTGAAATCGCGCTGCACACCGCACAGGATACGGTCGCAGATCGTCGTCTGCACAAGCTGAAAGAACTGATCCGCCGCCAGATCAATATCGTCAATCTGCAAAGCCCCCCGCGCACAGGCCGCGCGCAGATAGCAGCCCAGCCGCGCGCGCCCCAGTTCCGGCCCGGTCTCGTAGAACGCACGACCAATTTCGGGAAAACGCGGGGTTTCCGTCACGCAGATCCGATACATGGCCTGCGCAAAATCAGAGGTCAGATAGGCCAGCATCCGCCGCGCCGCATCACGCAAGGCCCGCTCAGGCAGCAGATGGCTGTCGGTCAACTCGACCGCCGAATCTGCAAGCCGCAAAATCTCGGTCCGGTACACTTCGGTAAAAAGCAGCCGCTTTTCGGGGAAGTAGCTATACAGCGTGGCCTTCGATACCCCCGCCACGCGCGCAATCTCGTCCACACTGGCGCGCTCATAGCCCATCTCGACGAAAACCGCGCGCGCGCCATCCAGCACCTGATCATATTTGCGCCCCTGGCGGTTAATCACGTCTGTTACGGTCATCGCTCCTCCTGTCCCATCCCTAGATAGTGCCTTGCGCCGCAAAGGAAAAGCGGCACTCACTGGAAGTGCTGCGAATCGCATGTTAACACGTTCAGGACATGATCGAGATCTTCCTCAAGACCCTGCCCTTCTTCGGCCTGATCGGGCTGGGCTTCGGCGCTGGCCGCGCAGGATTCTTCCCGCCCGAAGCCACCGCCTATCTGACGAAATTCGTCTTCTACTTCGCGCTCTCGGCCATGCTGTTCGGCTTCGCGGCCAATCTCAGCCTGTCCGACCTGCTCGATGCGCGCGCGGCAGGTGCCTATCTCTGGGCCTGCGCCGTGGTCTATGTGCTGGTCATGGCCATCGCTTTCTTGCGCCGCGCGCGGATGGAAGAAGCGCTGATCGAGGCGCATTGCACCATCATCGGCAATACCGGCTTTCTGGGCGTGCCGCTGCTGATCGTCCTGCTTGGCCCCGCATCGGTGCCCACGGTGCTGTTGATCCTGACCATCGACCTGATCGTGTTCTCGTCGCTGTTCACCATCATCATCACGCTGTCACGCGATGGCCGCATCGACCGCGACCTGCCGCGCAAACTGGTTGTTGCAGTGCTGAAAAACCCGATGGTCGTGGCCATGGTGCTGGGGATTGCATGGTCCGGCACCGGGCTTGGTGTGCCCATGCTTGCCAATGATTTCCTGACCCTCTTGGGCGCGGCCGCAACGCCCTGCGCGCTTTTCGCCATCGGGGCCTCGCTCGCGGACAAGAAAGTGGATCGTCTGGCCATCGTCACATGGCTGTCCTTCGGCAAGCTGGTCTTGCACCCGGCCCTGACCGCCTTCGCAGCGCTCGTGCTGTTCAAGGTCGAGCCGCAAGTGGCGGGCGTCCTGATCGCCGCCGCCGCCTTGCCGGTTGCGGGCAATGTCTTCATTCTGGCGCAGCATTACAACGCAGGCCCCGCGCGCGTGTCGGCCACGATCCTTGTGTCGACGCTGGCAAGCATTGCGACCGTGCCTGTCGTGATTGCATGGGTCACAGGCTTCTAGACCAACGACAAAGGAGAACCGCATGGAAACCCTCTCGGAGAACCGCTGTTTCGGCGGCGTGCAAGGCGTCTATCGCCACAGATCCAACATCACCGGCTGCGACATGACCTTCGGCCTGTTCCTGCCGCCCCAAGCCGCGCGCGGACCTGTGCCGCTGTTGTGGTATCTGTCCGGGCTGACCTGCACCCATGAAAACGCCATGACCAAGGCCCATGCCCAATCCCATGCCGCGGCTGCCGGAATGGCCGTGGTCTTCCCCGACACCTCGCCGCGCGGCGAGGGGGTGGCGGATGATCCCGCCTATGATCTGGGCCAGGGCGCGGGCTTCTATGTCAACGCCACCCAAGACCCCTGGGCCCCGCATTTCCGCATGTGGGACTATATCGCCATCGAACTGCCCCGCGTGCTGATGGCGAATTTCGCGCTCGACGACTCGCGGCAGGCGATCACCGGGCATTCGATGGGCGGACATGGCGCGCTGACCCTCGCGATGCGCAACCCAGGCCGCTTCGCCTCTGTCTCGGCATTTGCGCCGATTGCCAACCCCACCGCCAGCGACTGGGGCCGCAAGCAGTTCACCGCCTATCTGGGCGCGGATCAGGCAGCATGGGCCGCCCATGACGCCACGCTTCTGATGCGCGAAACCGGCTTTCGCGGGCCGGTTCTGATCGATCAGGGCAGCCAGGACCAGTTCCTTGACCTGCTGCGCCCCGAGGCTTTGGCCGAAGCCATGACCGCCCGCCGCCAGCCGGGAACCTTTCGCATGCAGGAAGGTTATGATCACAGCTATTTCTTTGTCGCGAGTTTCATCGGCGATCATATCGGCTTTCACGCGCAGGCCTTGGCCGAATAACCCACCTGAGAGGCAGGAAAAATGACCCTTTGCCATGTTACCGCCGATATAGAGCCGCATCTTGACTGGCACGCGGCCCTGCAGGCGATTGCACAGGGTCATTCCCTGCCCAAAGCGCAGCTCAATGACAGCTTCCTTTATCAGCGCGGCGACACAGTTTTGTCGCGCGCGGCATGGATCGCAGGAATGGGCGCATTGGTAAAAACCGCCACGGTTTTCCCCGATAACCCGGCGCGCAATCTGCCCGCTGTCAATGGCAGCGTGGCACTCTATTCCGATCTCGACGGACAGCTTGATGCGATCCTTGATTTTCACCTTGTCACCAAATGGAAGACCGCCGCCGACAGCCTGTTTGCTGCCCGCCATCTGGCCCGGCCTGACAGCCGCCGGATTACCCTTGTCGGCGCAGGCACAGTCGCGCGCAGCATGTATGACGCCTATCGCGCGATATTCCCGCAGGCGCAATTTACAATCTGGGCGCGCAATTTCGACAATGCCGCATTATTTGCGCGCGATCTGGACAATACCCGCGCCGACTCTGATCTGGAAAATGCGGTCACGCAGGCCGATATCATCTGCACTGCAACCATGAGCAAAACGCCTCTGATCCGGGGCGACTGGCTGCGTCCGGGTCAACATCTTGACCTCATCGGCGCATTCCGCCCCGATATGCGCGAAGTCGATGACACAGCCCTGCAACGCGCCGCGCTTTTCGTGGACAGCCGCGAAACCACGCTCGATCATATCGGCGAATTGAAAGACCCGATTGCGCGCGGGGTTATCGACCGAAAGGATATTCAGGCCGATTTTTACGACTATCCCACCGGGATATTCAAAAGACCCGATGATACGTCCATCACGATTTGCAAAAATGGCGGCGGCGCGCATCTTGACCTGATGATCAGCCACTATATTTATGCGGTCTGGAAAGCCCAGCTTCAAGAACCCGCTTGAATCTTCGCGGCATTTCGGTTTTTGAATAGGCAATCATGCCGGAGGAAAAACCATGATCGACCTGAATGAAATGTCAATCGACGAACTGAAGAAACTTCAGAAGGATGTCACGAAAGCCATCGACTCGTTTGAAGACCGCGCATTGAAAGCCGCGCGTGTGGAAATGGAAGCCATTGCGCGCCAGCATGGATTCACCGTCGATCAGGTTCTGGCAAAAGCACCCGCAACAGGGCGCAAAACCGTGGCAGCCAAATACGCCAATCCCGCCGATAAAAGCCAGACATGGACCGGACGCGGGCGCAAACCCAGATGGGTGGTTGACGCATTGGCCGGCGGTAAAACTCTGGAAGATCTGGCAATTTGATTGCTCTGCCGCCACGCCTGCTGCGCATCTGGACATTCGCGCGCGACTTCAATCACGCCATGTCCGCACGCAATATCGGCCTGCTTTCGGCAGGCGTGGCCTTCTTCTCATTGCTCGCACTCTTTCCGGGCATTGCGGCGCTGATCTCTGTCTTCGGGTTCTTCGCCGATCCGCTGGTGCTGCAGGACCAGCTTTCGCTGTTGCAGGATCTGATCCCGCCCGCCGCCTATACGCTGCTCAGCAACCAGATCACGCGGCTTGTCTGGGCCAATGAGGGCGTTCTGGGCTGGACCTCGATCATCTCGATCTTCGTCGCGCTGTTTCTCGCGCGGCGCGGGGTCGATGCCATGCTGCTGGGGATCTATGCCATTCACGGCACACCCCGGCGCAAGGGGTTCAGCCATGCGATCCGGGTGCTGTTCATCACGCTTGGCATGCTGGTTGCAGGCGTGGTGGCGCTGCTGTCCGTGCTGATCGTGCCAGTGGTGCTGGCCCTCTTCCCGCTGATCGGCAGCAATGGCTATCTGATCGAAACCCTGCGCTGGGCACTCACGCTGGGCCTTGTGGCGGGCTGGATCTGGGTCTTCTACCGGATCGGCCCCAATCGCAATGGCACCGCACGCCCGGTGCTGATACCGGGGCTGGTGCTGGCCGTGGTGCTCTGGGTCACTGTATCCGTGGGGCTCAGCTTCTATCTCAGCAATTTCGGCAATTACAACGAGGTCTATGGCTCCATCGGGGCCGTGGTGGCCCTGTTGATGTGGTTCTATATCTCGGCCTATGCCGTGCTTTTGGGGGGTGTCCTGAATGCCACGCTGGAAGCCGGGACGCCCGACGCGCCCCCGCTCAGCCCCATGTCGGATGAAACCGACCCGCCGGGGACAGGGTAAAGATCTCGAACCCCGTCGCCGTCACCCCGATGGAATGTTCGAACTGCGCCGAGAGCGACTTGTCGCGCGTGACAGCCGTCCAGTCATCGGCCAGAACCTTGGTTTCAGGCCGCCCCAGATTGACCATCGGCTCGATGGTGAAGAACATGCCCTCTTCCAGCCTTGGCCCATGCCCTGCGCGCCCGTAATGCAGCACATTGGGCGGCGCGTGGAACACCCGCCCCAGCCCATGCCCGCAGAAATCGCGCACCACCGACATGCGCTGGCTCTCGACATAGGCCTGAATCGCATGACCGATATCGCCAAACGTGTTGCCGGGCCGCACCGCCTCGATCCCCAGCATCAGCGCGTCATAAGTGACCTGCACCAGCCGCTCGGCCTTGCGCGGAATATCCCCCGCCACATACATGCGCGAAGTGTCGCCAAACCAACCATCCACGATCACGGTCACGTCGATATTCAGAATATCGCCGCTCTTGAGCGTCTTGGCCCCCGGTATCCCGTGGCAGACCACATGATTGACCGAGATGCAGCTTGCATGCTGATAGCCCCGATAGCCGATCGTCGCCGATTTCGCCCCGGCCTGCTCGACCTTTTCGGTGATGATGCGGTCAATCTCTGCCGTGCTCTGGCCGACAAAGACATGGGGCGCTATGTCATCCAGAATACTTGCCGCGACGCGCCCGGCCTTGCGCATACCGTCAAAATCCGCAGCCTCATGGATGCGGATCCCTTCTCTCGTCGTGCGGCCATCATGCGTATCGTCCAAGCTGCGCATCCCCGGATATTGCAATTTCGGGCAAAATAGAGTGTTGAGACAGGGAAAACCAGACTGGTGGGCTGGCTTTCTTCAATTTTTGAGCAGGTCCCCGCGATTGAACAGGCTCGAACCGGGCGCTTCTGGTATAAACTGCGCCATAGGCGCGCATTTCCGCCCCGACACGGAGAATGAACCAGCCGATGGCACTGATCCCGCAGCCAGCTCTGAACCCGCCGCTGCACAGGTCCGAGGCACCGTTCCGTGCCGCGGTCGCACAGGCCCAGACTCTGCTGCAGCGCGCCGATGTCGCAAGGCTTGATGATACCATCCAGACAATGCTACAGATGATCGGTCAGGCCTTTCCTGCAGATCGTGCCTATGTGTTCATGCTGCGCGATCAGATCTTCGTCAACAACACTCATGAATGGTTCGCCGACGGGGTCGCCCCGGTGCAAGCCGAAAATCAGAAACTGAATTACAGCACGGGCGAATTCTTCTGGACCGCCTTCAAGACGCAGGGCTTCCTGCATCTGACCGATACATCTGCGCTGCCGCTCAATTCCGAACTGCGCGCCATCATGACCGCGCAGAATGTCAAATCGCTGATCGCCGTGCCCTTCTTTCATGACGCCGATCTTGCGGGGTTTCTGGGCTTCGATCTGTGCCGGCAGCAGCGCAATTTCACCCTGACCGAAACCAATGCCCTGCAGGGTCTGGCCGCAACACTGTCGCTTGCCCTGAAACTGCGTGACACCGAACAGGCGCGGCTGCGTCTGGACGCCGATCTGCGCGCCGCGAATGAACGCGTCGCCGCGATGATCGACAGCGCCCCGGAACTGCTGGTCGAAACCGACCGCATGGGCGTGATCGTGGCCTTTCACCAAAGCGCGCCGCTGACCTTCGCCCTCAGCCCGGTAGAGGTGATCGGCCACCCCCCCGAAGCCTGCCTGCCGGAAGCTGTCGCCGCGCTGTGCCGCAAGGCAATGGTGCAGGTCAACCAGCGCGGCTGGTCCGATACCTTCGATTATCCGCTCGTGATCGATGGCGTGACCAAGCGGTTCTCGCTCCATGCCACAGCCCGCCAGAACGCGCGAACCGGGGCGCGCAAGGGCTATATTTTCGTCATTCGCGACATTACCGACAGCTACCTGCAGGCGCAGCACAATCGCACGCTCAGCCGGGTGGCGGAACTTTCGACCAACCTGATCATGCTGACCGATGCCGAACGTCGCATCACATGGATCAATCCCGCCGGGGTCGCCCGTACCGGGTTCTCGCTGGCTCATGCCCGCGGCCGCAGGCCCAGCGAAATCCTGCGCCTGCCCGACGCGGCCCCCGACATCGTGCAAACCCTCTGCGCTCAGCTCAGGAACGGCGAGGATATCAACGAGGAAGTGCAGGCCCTCAGCAAGACTGACATGCCTTACTGGATCAACCTCAATGTCCAGAAATTGCAGGATGCAGACGGAGTAATTCAGGGCTTGATGCTGGTTGCCAGTGACGTGACGGCCCAGAAACTGGCCGAATCCCGCGCCCTGCGCGACCGCGCGACCGCAATGGACGCGCTGCGCGAAGGCATTGCCATCATCCAGCCGGACGGGCGCATCAGCTATGTCAACCCGGTCCTGCGCGGCGCGCTGCACCTGCCCGACGACATGCCGACCGAGGCGCTCTCATGGCCAGAGATCAGCCCGGATCTGTTCAACCGCCAATTGGTGAGCCTGCTGCCCCAACTCTATGAAAAAGGTATCTGGCGCGGCGATATCACACTCCCCGACCCGGAGCTTGGCGAACGCCATTTCGACATCTCGCTGACGCTGCAAGCGGATGGCGGCGCCTTGTTCCTGTCGCGCGACATTTCGGACCGCAAGGCCGCCGAACGCAATCAGGCCCTGCTGCGCGAACAGTTGCAACTCGCCCAGAGCCGCCAGCTTGTCGCACAACTGGCCAGCGGACTGGCGCATGATGTCGCCAATGTGCTGGCCGTGATCACACACGCCCTGAACCTGCTGCGCCCCGCGCGCTCCGCCAAGGAGGCCAGCGCCCTGAGCCGCATCGAAGCCGCCACCACACAGGCGCAGGCGCTGGTCGGCAATCTGTCACGCCTTGGCGGGCGCAGCACGGACGCGGGCCAGATTGACCTGCGCCCGCTGCTCGAACAGGCCGCCGATCTGGCCCGCCCCAGCCTCGGCACCGGCACAAAACTGCATCTCGACCTGCCGCAAACCCCCATCGAAATCCATGGCGACAGCACTGCGGTCATGCAGGTTTTCCTCAACCTGATCCTGAACGCCCGCGATGCCCTGTGCCGCGATGCCGACCTGCCCGGCCGGATCTCGCTGAGCCTTACAAAGACCCGGACAGGGACCAGCCCGCCAGTGGCGGAAATCGGCCAGTTGCGCGCGGACCGGCCCTATGTCCTGTTCGAAATCACGGACACGGGCGAGGGCATGGACGCCGCGCGCAAATCCGCGATGTTCGACGCCTATTTCAGCACCAAGGGCGCGAACGGAATCGGGCTGGGGCTCAGCATCGTCGCCGAAATCCTCAGCGCCGCGGCAGGCGCGATCCGGGTCAGCTCGCAACCGGGCCAGGGGACAACCGTGCAGGTCTATTGGCCTGCAGACCCCCCGACAACACCCGACGCGGGCCATCCCGCGCCCGAAAGCCGCGACAAACCCCTGTCAGGGCGCACGATCCTGCTGGTCGATGACGATGACACGGTCCTGCAGCATCTTTCGCATGTTCTGGTGCGCGCGGGTGCGGAAGTGGCCAGCACCACAAACCCGCGCGATGCACTGGCCGCTTTCCGCGCAGCCCCCGAAGACTGGGATATGGTCATCATCGACCATGACATGACCCCGATGACCGGCCTCGAACTTGCCCGGAAATTCCACCAGATCGACGCAAACCTGCCGATCATCCTTGCAACCGGGGCCGCCGCATTGCAGAGTGCACCAGAGTATGCACAGACTGATATTGCGTTCCGCTTGCGGAAACCAGTCTGTGACAATGTTCTTGTAGCTGTAATCCTTGATATCCTGTTGCGACGTGCCCCCTTTGGCCATTCTGCGGCATATGCTGATGCGACTTCTGATAGCGGATGATCACGAATTGCTGCGCGACACGCTCGGCAGCTTCCTGTCGCAACAGGAAGACATAGAAACCGTGACCGTGGGCGACATCGCACAGGCGCAGCGCGCCATCGCAACCTCTGACCCGTTCGATCTGGTCCTGCTTGACTATGGCATGCCCGGCATGAAGGCACTGAACGGGCTGCAAGCCATCCTGTCGCTCGAAAACGCCCCCGCAGTGGTGCTGATCTCGGGAATGGCCCCGCATGAGGTGGTCGAACGCGCCCTGCGCCTGGGGATCCGGGGGTTCCTGCACAAATCCATGCCGGCCGCCTCCCTGCTGAACGCTCTGCGGTTCATGGCGCTGGGGGAACGCTATGTGCCCGTGGATTTCGTGATCGGCAAGGCGGCCTCGCACGACCCCGCTGCGCCCCCCGCGCCAAGCTCCGGCGGCACCACTGACTTTGCGCAGACCCTCACCCCGCGCGAAACCGAGGTGCTGCAATCGATCTGTCAGGGACGCACCAACAAGGAAATCGCGCGCGAACTTGGCCTGAGCGAGCCGACGATCAAGCTGCACGTCAAGACCCTCTATCGCCGCCTTGGCGTCAGCAATCGCACCCAGGCCGCGATGGTGGCCCAGTCGAAGGGCTTTTGCTGAACCCGGTCCGCTCCGGATGCCAATGCCTGCATCTGTCCAATAGACTGGAATCGCTGGCCATGTTCTGTTAGCTTTGTGCATAAGCTGCGCCGACAAGCAGCAAGGCAGAGGCAGGCATGACACAGGCAACACCGTTTCGCGGCGTCTTCGCGCTGCGCTGGCAGCAAACCGAAATCGATGGCATCCGCGGGATCGATCCGGGCTGGTTGCGCGTGGGCGCAAGCTGGTCATGGCAGGGCGAAAGCCTGCGCCTTGACGGTGCCCCCTCGGTGCTGCCGCTGGGCAGCGACAGCGAACACACGCGCACCCATACCGGCGCACGCGCCATGGCCGAGCGCCTGAGCGGCGACATCCGCCCCATCCCCGCAATTCTGGCGCAGCACGACGCCCCGGCAAATGGCTTCGTGCTCACCGACGGCACCCGGCTCTATACAGCGCGGATGATCGCGCAGGGCAGCGACTGGCTGATCGCCTTCGCAGGCACCCTGCCCCCGGCGGGCATGACCTGCTGGGTCACGGCCTGCAACCTGACCGCCGCGCTCCGGGCTGCGCAAATGGCACAGGATGTGATCTGCTTCACCTCGGATGCGATGATCACCACAGCGGCAGGCCGCACCCCCATCGCGCAACTGCAGCCCGGCGACCGCGTGATGACGCGCGACAATGGCGCGCAACCTGTGCTCTGGGTCGGGCAGACCACGCTTTCGGGCCTTGCCCTGCGCCAGCATCCGCATCTGCGCCCGGTGCGCCTGCGCCGCGGCGCCGTGCAACAGGGCCTGCCGGACGAGGATCTCTGCGTCTCGCCCGCGCACCGCATCCTGGTCACAGGCCGCCGCGCCCGCGCGCTGTTCGGCTGCGACGAAGTGCTGGCCCGTGCAAGCGATCTGGTCGATTACCATCATATAGCGCCCGACCTGGCGCTGCATGGCGTGACCTATGTGCATCTGCTGTTCGACGCCCATCAGGTCATCTTCGCCAATGGGCTGGCAACCGAAAGCTTCCACCCCGCCCTTGCCCCCGCCGCGACCCTGCGCCAGCACCGCCACGCGCTGTCGCAACTGGGCCTTGACTGGCTGGATATGCCCGAAACCTATGGCCCCACCGCCCGGCGCTGCCTGAGCGCAGGCGAAACCGCCCTTCTGGCCGCCTGATCCGGCATTGACACCCCCGCGCGGGCCTGTATAAGCCCGCCCATCCGGGGTGCATCTCTTGCGCCCCGGTTTTCATTGGTGTTGGGGGCCCTCGCAAGAGATCGCCTGTCGTCC
>JAFIEL010000063.1 GCA_020832585.1 Natronohydrobacter sp.
CATAGCCCACCCCGGTCAGATACAGCCCGTCGGGCGGGCTGACCGGGCCGCAGGCCGCGCGGTCACGCGCCTCAAGCGCCGCTTTCACATCGGCAGGCGTCCACGCGCCCGCGCCGACACGTTCCAGCGTGCCCACGATACTGCGCACCTGATTGTGCAGGAAAGACCGCGCGCGTAAGGAGAACTGGATTTCCGGCCCCGACAGCCCTTCGACCAACGCAATGTCCAACGCATCCAGTGTCTTGACGGGGGATGCCGCCTGGCACTGGCTGGCGCGGAAGGTGGTGAAATCATGCAACCCGATCAGATGCGCGGCCGCGTCGCGCATCGCGTCCAGATCGAGCGTGTGCTTGATATGCCAGACCCGGCCCGCGTCGAACGTTGGCGGCGCGCGGCGGGTCAGCAGGCGGAACAGGTAGCGCCGTTCATGGGCTGAAAACCGGGCGTGAAAATCGTCACCCACCCGCGCACAGGCGCGCACGGCCACGGGCAGCGGGCGCAGGTGGTGGTTCAGCGCCTCCATCAGCCGAAACGCATCCCAGTCGCGGGTCATGTCGCAATGGGCGACCTGCCCGGTTGCATGCACGCCAGTATCCGTGCGGCCTGCGGCGGCGATGCGGGGCAGGTCTGGTTCCAGTCGTGCAAGGGCTGTCTCAATCGCTTCCTGCACAGAGGGCAAACCCGCCTGCGCCTGCCAGCCGCAGAAGGGGCGTCCGTCATATTCGATCTGTAGGGCATAGCGTGGCATGGTCCGCCTGCTAGCGCGGGCAGGCGCGCTTGGCAATCACCCTTCCGCGCGCAGGATCGCCGCAAGGCCGGTCTGGTAGTTCGGATGGATAAGTTCCAGCCCCAGATCGCGCTTGATCCGGTCATTATGCACGCGCTTGCTGTCGGCATAGAAGCTGCGCGCCATGGGCGACATTTCGGCCTGATCAAAGGGCACTTCGGGGGGCGGGTCCATGTGCAAGAGCGCGGCCGCGTGGCGCAGCACGTCTTGCGGGGGCGCAGGCGCATCGTCGCAGAGGTTCCAGATGCGCGCGGGCTGGTCCGAGTGGATCGCGAGATCCAGCGCCTGTCCGATATCGTCGTAATGGATGCGCGAGAAATACTGGCCTGGCTTGATCACCATCTGGGCGCGACCCGTGCGCAGTTTCTCGAACGGGCCGCGACCGGGGCCGTAGATGCCTGCGAGGCGGAAAATGTGCAGCCGCAGCCCGGCACGGTCGCAGAGCGCCTGCCAGGCGGCCTCGGCCTCGGCCCTTGCGACGCTGCGCGGGGTTTTGGCGTCAAGGGCCGCGTCCTCATCGACCCAGCCGCCCTGCCGGTCGCCATAGACGCCAACGGTCGAGAGATAGCCCACCCATTGCAGATGCGTTGCGGTGGCGATTTCGGCCCCATGCGCCGCGAGCACAGGATCACTTGCGCCCGGTGCGACCGAGCTCAGCAGATGGGTTGCGCGCGCGAGTGGCAGAGGCGTGCCCGGCCAGATCAGCGGCTCTATCCCGCGCGCGGCCATCGCGGCGGCCTTTTCCGGGTTGCGGGTTGTGCCGATGATCGTCCAGCCCTTCGGCAACAGCCGCTCTTCGAGCGCCTGCGCGCTGTAGCCATGTCCAAGAGAAAGAAGCGTGCCTGTCATAAGCGCGACTATCGGCGAGTCGCCTGCGCGATGCAAGGGCTGGCGCTGGCCTCTGGTCTGGCTAGAGTGGCGCATCTTGCAAGGACATATCCCATGACACCAGAGACCCTGAAATACGCCCTGATCATGCTGGCCGCCGGTGTGGGGGTGCCGATCCTCGCGGCGCTGAATGCCCAGCTTGGCACACGCATCGGCTCGCCTGCGGCGGCGGGTGCGGTGATGTTCGCGATTGCCGGGGTTGTGGCGGTGCTGGTGGCCAGTCTCGGCGGGCAGGGGGGCAGTTTCGCGCTGATCCCGGCGCAGCCGAAATATCTGTTTCTGGCCGGGCTGCTGATTGCGTTTTACCTGTTGTCGATTTCCTGGGTCGCGCCGCGTTTCGGGGTGGGAAATGCAGTGATGTTCGTGCTCCTGGGCCAGATCATCGCGATCAGCGTGATCGACCATTTCGCGCTGTTTGGCGCGCGTCCGCGCCCGCTGGATCTGGTGCGCGTGGCGGGCATCGTGCTGATGGGGCTGGGCGTTGTGCTGGCGCAGCGCCCGCCTGCGTGACGCATTGGCCACAGTCGGGGTCAAATCCTGCGCTTTGGCCCGGTTCGCGGTCGCGGATTGATCAGTATCAAAGACAGGTTTTCCGGCCCTTGCGACACGGGGCATGCCGGTTTTGATGAAGGAGTGCCAAGATGACCAATGCCACTGTGACGCCGATCACGTCAGAGCCTCTGGCCGATGTGGCCGATGTGCCGGACTCACCTGCGCCCGCACAACAGCTCGCTGAGGAAACAGGTCGTGGTGTCCAGTTGAAAACGGCGCCCAAGGGGCATGTCTGGGAACCCGATGCGTCCAAACTGACGACGGACGAGATCCGCAAGTTTTTCGAATCCGACCGCTATCCCTATCGCTACAGATTTGCCCGCGCACCCTATGAGCGCGAAAAGGCGCGGCTTCAGGCCGAATTGCTGAAAGTGCAGAAATGGGCGATCGAAACAGGTGAGCGTTTCGTCTTTCTGTTCGAGGGGCGCGATGCGGCGGGCAAGGGCGGCACGATCAAGCGGTTCAACGAGCATCTGAACCCGCGTTTTGCCCGTGTGGTGGCATTGAACAAGCCCTCGGAAAAAGAACTCGGGCAATGGTATTTCCAGCGCTATGTCGAGCATCTGCCGACCAGCGGCGAAATGGTGTTTTATGACCGTTCATGGTATAACCGCGCCGGGGTCGAGCGGGTGATGGGGTTCTGCAAACCCTCTGAATATCTGGAATTCATGCGTCAGGCGCCCGAATTCGAGCGGATGCTGGTGCGTTCGGGGATCCGGTTTTACAAATACTGGTTCTCGGTCACGCCCGAAGAGCAGCGCCGCCGTTTCCAGCAGCGCGAGACCGATCCGCTGAAGCGCTGGAAGCTCTCGCCGATCGACAAGGCCTCGCTTGGCAAATGGGATGAATATACACAGGCCAAGGAAGCGATGTTCTTCTATACCGACACGGCCGATGCGCCCTGGACGGTGATCAAGTCCAAGGACAAGAAGCGCGCGCGGCTGGAATGTATGAAGCATTTCCTCTCGACGGTCGATTACCCGGACAAGGATCCTGAAATCGCCAGCATGCCCGACCCGCTGATTGTGGGGCGCGCGCGTCATGTTGTGCTCTCCGGGGTGGACCTGGACCACGTCATGGGGCTGAGTGCGGGCTGAGCGCGAGGCTCAGACTGCGGCCTGCACGGCCCAGACAAGGACGATATAGCGCCCGGCCTTGGCCGCAGTCACCACGAGCAGAAACCGCCACAGCGGTTCGCGCATGATGCCTGCGGCCAGTGTCAGCGGGTCGCCGATGATGGGCAGCCAACTGCCGAACAGGCTGACCCAACCGCGCCGCCCATACCAGTCCTGCGCGCGGCTGATCTGTGCTGGCGTGAAGGGAAAGCGCGGATGCGTGGCGTAGCCCATCAGGAAGCGGCCCATCACCCAGTTGACCAGTGAGCCCAGCACATTGCCGATACTGGCCACTGTCACCAGCAGCCAGACCGGGTGCAGGTCTGCAAGGACAAGCGCTGCCAGCACGGCCTCTGATTGGGCGGGAAGAAGCGTCGCGGCGATGAAGGCGGCGAAGAACAATCCGGTCAGGGCGAGCACGGGCGGGTCAGTCCTTTGTGGAGGCGCGCGGGACAGCATGACCCTGCATCGCGGTCCTGCGATAGGCAGGCGGGCACAGGAGCGCAAGCCTTGAAGGGGGGCGTTTTGTCTCAGGGCGGCGGCGCAGTGGTGTCGCGTTGTTTCAGG
This sequence comes from Natronohydrobacter sp., assembly GCA_020832585.1. Taxonomy (GTDB): domain Bacteria; phylum Pseudomonadota; class Alphaproteobacteria; order Rhodobacterales; family Rhodobacteraceae; genus Roseinatronobacter. The sequence goes on from JAFIEL010000063.1 coordinate 3,910, forward strand.
CTGACGGGAAAGCGGAAATTGACATTCTGCGCGGTATCCGTGGCGGCGATGCTCTCGATCAGCATCTGACCTGCCTGTGCGCCGATTTCCTGCGCCGGAATGCGAACGGTTGTCAGGGCTGGAAAGCTGTCGCCCGAGCCCACGAAATCGCCGATGCCGATGATCGAGATGTCCTGCGGGATGCGCAGCCCCAGTTCCTGCGCGGCGGCAATCGCGCCTTGCGCAATCACGTCATTGCCGCAGATCAGCGCAGTCAGGGACAGATCGCGCGCCAGCAACTCGCGACAGGCCGCTTTCGACTGCGCGATGCTGTACAGGGACTGGACCGAATGCGCGTCGGGGCAGGGAACCCCGGCCGCGTGCAGAATGTCGCGCGCGGCCTTGAGCCGCCCGCGCGCACGGTCATTCTCGGTCATGGGCGGAAAGATGAACCCGATCCGGCGATGGCCGAGCGACAGGATATGGCGTGCCGCAACCTGTCCGGCCTCGTGGTTATCGGCACCGATGCACGGGATGCGCGCGGTCTCTGAATAGCTCCAGACGGCGATGACGGGCACATTCTGGGATTTGAACAGGCGGTATGTGTCCTCGCCATGGTCAAGGCCAATCAGGGCGATCCCGTCGACGCGGTGCTCCAGCAGCTTGCGGATGACCCGGTATTCAGTGTGCAGGTCATAGTTATGGGTGGCCAGCAGCAGGGTGAAGCCAAGCTCTGACACAGCATCGTTGAAGGATTGCACCAGTTCGGCGAAGATCGAGTAATTTACCGTCGGCACGACAAGTCCCAGCGTGGCGCTGCGCCTTCCATACATCGCCTGTGCCGCGCGGTTGCGGATATAGCCGGTCTTGCGAATGGCCTTTTCGATCTTCTTGCGTGTCGCGGGGCTGACCAGATCGGGGTGATTCATCGCCCGCGACACAGTTGCCGGAGACACGCCTGCGACCTGCGCGACAGTGATGATATCGGCCTTATATGTTTGTTTCTGTTTCATTAAATGGCGATTTCCCGGCTGAAAATGAAAACATTTGCAATACTATTTTCATCACATAGGCTTGGATTTGTAAATTGGCGGAAATGGAGAGACGCGATGATGCTGCAGCCAGTATGCGATGAGGTCGAGGCGCTGGTCCTGCGTGCACGGCAGGCGCAGGCCGCGTTCGAATCCGCTGGCAGTCAGGCGCGTTATGACCGGGCGGCACTTGCGGCGGCCTGGGCGATCATGGAGCCGGGGCGCAATGCAGCCCTGGCGGAACTGGCGGTGCAGACCACGGGGCTGGGCAATGTCGCCGACAAGATCACCAAGAACCACCGCAAGACGCTGGGGCTGATGCGCGATATTGCGCAGGCGCAGACCTTTGGCATCCTGTCGGATGATCCGGCGACCGGGATCACCGAGATTGCGCGCCCTCTGGGGGTGATCGGGGCGGTTGTGCCGTCCACCAATCCGGCGGCGACCCCTGCCAATAATGTGATCAATGCGCTGAAATGCGGCAATGCGATCATCCTGTCACCCTCGCCCAAGGGGGTGGCCTGTTGCGAGATGCTGCTGGGGTTTATCCATACCGAGTTTGACAAGATCGGCGAGGACAAGGCGCTGGTGCAGATGATCCCGCCACCGGGCAGCAAGGCGGCGACGCAGCGCCTGCTGGAACTGGCCGATCTGGCGGTGGTGACGGGCAGTCAGGACAATGTGCGCCGCGCCTATTCCAGCGGCACGCCTGCGGTGGGCGTGGGGGCGGGGAATGTGACCGTGATCGTGGATGAAACCGCCAATCTGGCGGATGCGGCGCGCAAGATTGCGGCCTCCAAGACGTTTGACAATGCGACCTCGTGTTCCTCCGAGAATGCGCTTGTGGTGGTGGACAGCGTTTATGCGGATTTTGTCGCGGCGCTGGCGGCAGAGGGTGGCGCGCTGGTGCCGCAGGATCAGGCAGAGGGGATTGTCGCGCGGCTGTGGCAGGGGGGGCATCTGAACCGCGAGGTCATCGCCAAGGACGCGGATGTGATGGTCGAGAAGCTGGGGCTGGCGGGCCGGGTGCCGGAGGGCACGCGCTTCGTGCTGGTCGAGACTGCGGGCATCGGGCCGGAGCATCCGCTGTCGGGCGAGAAGCTGAGCCGTGTGGCTGCGCTCTACCGGGCGCGGGATTATGCGCATGCGGTCGAGATCACGCGCGACGTGCTGCTGCATCAGGGCGCGGGCCATTCGCTGGGGCTGCATACGACAGATCCCGCGCGGCCTGTGGACCTGGGGTTTCAGATGCCCACCTGTCGCGTGATCGTCAATCAGGCGCATGCTTTCGCGACCGGCGGATCGTTTGACAATGGCCTGCCGTTCTCGTTGTCGATGGGTTGCGGCAGTTGGGGTGGCAATTCCATCGACGACAATCTGCATTGGCGCCATTTCATGCAGCGCACCAAGGTCGTGCGCCCTGTCGCGCCGCGCGAACCGGCAGTGGAAGAGATTTTCGCAGATTACTGGGCAGAGGTCGGGCGATGACAGCGCGCGCGCTCTTGCCACCAGAGGGAACAGTGCGCGACTGGCTGGATCTGCGCGCGCGCGAACAGGGCAGCGCGCCCGCCTATCTGTTCCCGGATGCGCCACCCCTGACCTGGTCGGAGTTGCGCGATGAGGCGGCAGACCTCGCGGCGCATCTGGCAGGGCAGGGGCTGCGCAAGGGCGATTGCGTGGCGGTGATGCTGCCCAATAGCCGACAGGGACTCCTTGCGCTGTTCGGGGCGCTTTATGGCGGGTTCCGCACGGTTCTGATCAATCTGGTGGCCGGGGCCGAGGCGATTGGCTATGCGCTGGCCCATTCCGAGGCGCAGGTCGTGCTGCTTGGTACGGCACAGCGCGCGCTGTTTGATCAGGCCGCCAAGGCGCATCCGGTCACGGCGCGGACGGTTGCGGTTGGCGAGCGCATTGACTGGCCCGACGGCACCTGCGCCGGGCCGCTGGAGGATGTTGGCCCGCAGGATGCCTCTATCCTGATGTATACGTCCGGCACGACCGGGCGGCCCAAGGGGGTGCTGCACACGCAGGCCAGTCTGCTGGCGGGGGGCTGGACCGTTGCTCTGGCGCATGAACTGGGCGCGCAGGACCGCGCGCTGTGTGTGCTGCCGGTCTATCACATCAACGGGCTGTGCGTGACGGTGATCGGGCCGCTGGTCTCGGGCGGCTCTGCGGTGGTCTGTGACCGGTTCTCGGCCAGCCGGTTCTGGGGGCTGTGCCGCGAGTACGAAGTGACATGGTTTTCGGTGGTGCCTACCATCATCTCGCATCTGCTGCATGGGGCGGAAGACCCGGATGCCGCGACCAGAGCGCGGATACGCTTCGGGCGCTCGGCCTCATCGGCCCTGGCGGTGGAAACCCAGACCGCGTTTCAGACCCGCTTCGGGATTGCGATTGTCGAGACCATGGGCCTGACCGAGACCGCGGCGCAGATCCTGTCCAACCCGCTGCCGCCGGGGGTGCGCAAGATCGGCTCGCCCGGCATCGCCTATGGCAATGAAGTGGTTATTCTCTCGCGCGAATTGCGCCCGGTTTCGCCCGGTGTGGAAGGCGAAATCGCAGTGCGCGGCCCCAATGTGATGACCGGCTATTTTCGCAACCCGGAGGCCACGCGCGACACGTTCACCCCGGACGGCTGGCTGCGGACCGGCGATCTGGGGCGGATGGATGCGGATGGCTATGTCTTTGTCACGGGCCGCCTGAAAGAGCTGATCATCAAGGGCGGCGAGAATATCGCCCCGCGCGAGGTGGATGAGGCGCTCTATGCGCATCCTGATGTGGTCGAGGCGGCGGCATTTGCTGTCCCTTGTGCGCAATATGGCGAACGGGTCGAGGCGGCGGTGAAGCTGCGCGACGGGGCCACGGTGCGCGGCGAAGAGTTGCAGCGCCTGTGCGAGAGCAGGCTGGGCAGGTTCAAGAGCCCCGAGAGGATCCATATCCTTGATGAGTTGCCGAAAGGGCCATCGGGCAAGATCCAGAGACTGAAACTGGCAGAGGAGACCCGCGAGAAGGTCTGAGCAGGCTTGGAGGAGCGTGCACGGAAGAGGAAACCGGATGCTGGCGCGATGTAATCGCCGGAGCTGAACACAAAAAGGGAGGAGACCTGACAATGACCAAATTTGGAAGAACGACCGCTGTCGCCGCATTGATGGCCGGGGCGATGACCCTGACCGGGCCGGCACTGGCGCAGAATTTCCCCGACCGGCCGATCGAACTGGTCGTGACCTTTGGCCCCGGTGGCGGTGCCGATGTGATGGGGCGTCAACTCGCGCAGCTTCTGGAGCCGGAACTGGGCGTATCGATCCCGGTGACGAATGTGGCGGGCGCGTCCGGCAATGCGGGCCTGACCCGGCTGAGCACCAGCCCGGCGGATGGCTATACCATGGGCACGCTGATTTCGCTGACAGTGGCGTCCTGGGCGGCGGGGATCGGGGATAATGCGCCCGAGGATTTCCGCGTCATCGCAGTGGTGCAGAGCACGCCGTCCTTCCTGTTCGTGGCGGCCAACAGCCCGTTTGAAACGGCAGAGCAACTGATCGAACATGCCCGCGCCAATCCCGGCACCTTGACCGTGGCGACATCCGGCTATGGCACGCAGGATGATGTGGCGCTGATCGTCATGGCAGAGCAGGGGGTTGATATGGTCAATGTCCCCTTCTCGGCACCGGGCGAGCGTTATGCCGCACCGCTGGGCGGGCATACGGATGTGATCTATGAAGAACCGGGCGATGTCGTGCAGTTTCTGGAATCGGGCGAATATCGTCCGCTGATGCTGTTTGCGGCAGAGCGGCACCCCGAATTCCCCGATGTGCCAACTTCGGGAGAGTTGGGGTTCGATATGGTCTATCTCAACACCTTCCGCACTCTGGCCGTTCCTGCCGCAACCCCGGAGGACGTGGTCGCCCGACTGGAAGCGGCCGTGATCGCGGCCACCGGGACTGACGCCTGGCAGGCGTTTTGTTCGGAGACCTATACCTGTCTGGAACCGCTGACCGGCGAGGCTGCGCAGGAAGAGGTCACAGTCTTCATGCAGGCGATTGCGGCACAACTGGAAGACTGAGCCTATGTCCGAGGGCAGGATCGAGGGCGCGGCGGCACTGCCGCGCAACACAGCGCAAAAGCGGCGGGGGCTGAATGTCGCCGCGCGCCTTGCCTTGCCCGGCGGCTTGCTGGCGCTGGGCTTGATCCTGCCGTCATATATGTTCGACCGGCCCCTGCGCATTCGCGCGCGGGGGCTTGGCCCGGATGCCTGGCCGGGGCTGTTCCTGAACGCGATTGCGGTGATTGCGCTGTTGTGGATCATCGCGGAACTCTGGGCGCTCTATGCCGAAGGCAAGCGAAAGCGCGCCATACCGGTCGTCGAGCAGGCGGAAACCTATGACTATTCCAAGGCCGCCGCCGCGATCTGCCTGTTGCTGGCCTTTGGCTGGATGTTGCCGATTGTCGGTTTTCCAATTGCCGCGACACTGTTCATCCTGTGCTGGTGTCTGTTGGGCGGTATCCGCAATCCGGTGGCGCTGCTGCTGGTCAGTGCCTTGGGCATGCTGACACTGCTATGGGTTTTCATGGGGCTGGCGCTTATGCCGCTGAGCCGTGGGGCCGGGGTCTTTGACGATTTCTCCGTCTGGTTCCTGCGGCTTGTGCGTATCTACTGAACCACGGACGCGGCGCGCGCTCTGTGCAATACGGCCAATGACAAGGACATGATGTGAACACATTCGAATTGCTGGGCATGGGGTTTCAGAACGCCTTCGCGCTCTGGGCGCTGCTGACCATCGTCACCGGGCTGATGCTGGGCGTGATCGCAGGCGCCTTGCCGGGCGTGTCCTTCGTCAATGCAATGGCCATGGCGCTGCCCTTCACCTATTCGATGGCCCCCACGCAGGCGATGCTGTTTCTGGGCGCGATCTATGTGGGCGGTGTCTTTGGCGGGTCGATCTCGGCGATCATCATCAATGTGCCGGGCACGCCCGCATCGCTGCCGGCCTGCTGGGACGGCTATCCGATGACCCAGCGCGGCGAGGTGCGCAAGGCGCTGGCGGTGGCGATCCTTGCCTCTGCTGTGGGCGGGCTGACCAGCGCGCTGGTGCTGTCCTTCGCGGCGGCACCCTTTGCGACCTTTGCCTTGCGGTTTTCCCAGCCCGAGTTTTTCGCGGCCACCATTCTGGGCCTGATCAGCGTGATTGCGATTTCCAAGGACCGACCGCTTGTCAGCCTGATGTCGCTGTCGCTGGGCATCGTGATCGGCACGGTGGGGGTGGACCCGATCTATGGGGTTGCGCGCTTCACCTTTGGCGTGCCAGCCATGCAGAGCGGGATCAATTTCGTGGTGGTGATGATCGGGCTCTTCGCGGTCAGCGAGGTGATCGACCTGATCGCCACCAATCGCAACCTGCGCCCTTCCAATGCAGCCAATGCCAATGCGCGCATCCGGTTTCGGGATTTCTGGGACGTGCGCGGCGCGATTGCGCGCGGGTCGGGCATCGGCAGTATTCTGGGCGTGATCCCCGGTGCGGGTGCCACGCCGGGGGCGGTGATCGCCTACGGGATCGAAAAACAGGTCTCGCGCGATGGTGACAAGTTCGGCACCGGGATCATGGCGGGGCTGGCTGCGCCGGAAGCGGCGAAGAACGCGACGACCGGTTCCGCGATGGTGCCGCTGCTGACGCTGGGGATACCGGGCAGCGCGGCGACCGCCATCATGCTGGCCGCGATGATGCTGCATGGGGTCAATCCGGGGCCGCTTCTGTTCCTGAACGACCCCACCATGGTCTATACGATCTTTGCCGCGATGATCCTTGCCAATATCCTGATGATCTTTGCCGGGATCGGGGTGGCGCAATTCTTCTCGACGTTGATGAAAACCCCGCCTGCGGTCTTGGGGGCGTTCATCATCCTGCTGAGCATCATCGGCGCGTATGGGGTGCGCAACAATATCTTCGATGTCTATGTGTGCCTGTTCTTCGGGCTGGTCGGCTGGGGGATGAAGCGGATCGGCTTTCCGACTGCGCCGCTGGTGCTGGGCGTGATCCTTGGGCCGCTGGCAGAGCGGTATTTCATGACCTCGCTGGCCAATTACAATCAGGACTGGACGGTGTTCTTCACCCGCCCGATCAGCGGCACGATTCTGGGATTGGCGGCGGTGTTTGCGATCTGGTCGCTCTGGCCGGTTCTGCAGGCGCGATATCGCGCGGTCGTGCTGTTGCTGGCTGGTCGCCCCGGATAGCTGAAAACCAGTGTCTTTGCGAGGGAACGGGCGCTGCCGTGGCGGGTGGGGTGAGGCTCATATCCAACCTTCTCCACATCGGATTGCCCTCGACCTGGACAGCGCGGGTGACTTGGCGCCTCCTCTTCAGACCTGCAGCCAGGAACACCGGCGAAGGCATGCGGTCAGCTTCAGCTGCTCGCCGATCGCGCCTTTGATGCCGATTGGCTGCGAACCGCGCTGGTCAAACGGAGCATCGCCCCGGTCATTCCACCGAAATCCAACCGACGCTTTCCTGCCGAATTCGACAAGGAAACGTACAAATGGCGGCATCCGATCGAAAACCATTTCGAAAGACTCAAGGAAAACAGAGGTATCGCCAAGCGCTCGTGCAAGACCGACCAGAGCTTCAAGGCGTTCATCTTACTGGCAGCATCGATCATTCACCTCAGATGAACGTCAACAGGCCCTGACCCAATAGTCCCGAGGATCTCCGAAGAGACGAAAAATCTCGCTGTCTTCGCCCGTCTGGCTGTAAGGATCGAAAGCATCCATTGCCGCTTCGATCTCGGGCCTCGTGAAAACGCCCCATGCTTCGGCCCGCGTGGCCATGCTCATCTTTGCGGGCTACCAATGACTACCGTTGCTATTGCCGTCGATAACCACCCCTGCTGCGCGGCTCTGACTGTTGAACACATGATCTACGCTGAAACGGAAAAGCGCCGGGTTGTCATCGGGGACGAGAATACCCTGCTCAACCAAACGGTCTCGCTCGGGCCTGTCGCGTTTCTTGTTTGGGGAGCCTTCCCGCATCGCGGTTGACCCCTGGCGAACAACGAAGCCAGATGGCACTGGCTTGCCGAAGGCTGGAGCCTGCTCTTTCTTGATTTGAAGCCAGTCGTCTTCAGATTTTGTCATCTTTTTCCTTAAGTCCTGAGATCCATAACATTCAATGCACATAGCGTATTCACCAGCCGCATCTGCGCGACCGTTTCACATTTCGCCTCGCGCAGGCGCGGGGCACCGAAGACGAGCGCCAGCCCTTTGGCGCGTGACACCGCCACGTTGATGCGGTTGAGCGAGAACAGGAACTCCATGCCGCGCGGGCTTTCCTCGGCCGAGGAGGCGGTCATCGAGACGATGCAGACCGGGGCTTCCTGTCCCTGAAACTTGTCGACCGTTCCGACCCTGATCTCGTCCGGCAAGGCAGCGCGCAGGGCGTTGACCTGCAGGTTGTAGGGCGCGACGACGATGATGTCTTCCCGGCGCAGGCGACGCGTCTGGCCGTCCTTGTCGGTCCAGCTTCCTGTCAGCAGATCATCGCAAGCGCGCCTGATCGCCTCGACCTCCTCCGGGGCCATCTGGGCGTTGCCCTCATGCGCGACAGGAACCCAGAACGCACCGGCCTCGGGGAAGGATGTGCCCGTGACCCGCTGCCTTGCCGTGTCGGCATGGCTGGCAAGCCGCCCCTCATAGAGCTGTTCCGAGATGAAGCGGTTCACGTCCGGGTGCATCCGCCGCGTGACGCCCAGAAAGATGCCACGGTCCGGCGGGATGGTCGCATGATCGCCCAGCATCCATTCAAGGCAGGACAGGTTCGCAGGCGCAGGATGCGCGCCCTGAATGACCTGCGGCAATTGCTGCGGATCGCCCACCAGCACGATATTGCGCGCGGCCCGGCCCATGGCGACCATGTTCGCCAGCCCGACCTGACCGGCCTCATCCACGAACAGCCAGTCATAGGCTTGCACGTTCTCGTCGCGCGCGAAGAAGAAGGCAGTGCCACCCACGACATGCTTGGTTGCAGCGGCAGTGGCATTATCGTTGGTTCGAGTCACGGCGCAGTCATCAGGATAGCCGTCCTGATCGCCTGAAACCTTGTGGACCAGTTCAAGATCAATCGGAAGATCCTTATCCTCCAACGCCATAAGGCAGCCCATCAGAACATTGCGTATCGCCTCGTGGCTGTTCGACGCCACGCCCACCCGATGCCCCTTGCGCACCAGCGCGAGGATCGCGCGCGCGGTGACATAGGTCTTGCCAGTGCCAGGCGGTCCTTGCACGGGCAGGACAGTTTCATCCATGCGCAGGACGGCATTGATCATGGCCGCGACTATGTCATCACCTTGCAGGATGTCCTGTTGCGGCCCGGTCAGGCGCGGCGCAGTGCGGGACAGAAGGTCATCTACTGCGCGGAATGCAGGCCCGTCGCATTGGTCGCGGATCACATCGGCGATGGCCGCGCGCAGCACGTCGGTCTTCAGTGGCTTGCCCGGGTGCAGGTTCAGGCGCGGTTGCAGGATATCGGCGCGCGCATTGCCGACCTTTAGCGTGACCTCGCGCGCGTCCATGTCCAATTCTTCAACCGTGATCGTGTCGAACCCCTCGGGCGTTGGCACGCTTGCGGAACTGCCACTGCGCAGCTTCGTTTGCTGCGGCGGAAAGCTGTAGCGCTGCGCGGTGGAGCGTTTGATGGGAAACGGCTTGCCCTTCGCGACCAATCCGCCCAAGGCGTCCAGATCGTCGATCAGATCCTCGTCATCCTTGCCCAGGCTGTCGAAGATCGCCCACCATGCGGGCTTGGTCTCGCGCGTGTGGAATTGCGCGAGGTTGAACAGCATGTCCTGCCGCGCCGCAGGTAGGCCGGAGCCTGCGAGTGCCTGCCGCAGGGCCGTGGTCGCCTCGTCCTCCTCGACCTCCTGATCGCGGGCGTCCTGCTCAAAGATCGGCCAAGGCCCATCGGGGCGGATACTCACCAGCCAGTCGCGCAGCCGCTCGGTCGAGATGCAGTCGATCCGGTTGTAATCCTCGATCTCATCCAGAATGCGCTGCTCGCGGGTTTCGCGCCATTCCTCATAGGCCACGACCGATCCGCCGCCGCTTTTCACATCGCCGTCGCGGGTGATATTGTAGAATGCCTCCATCGACTTGATCGAATAGTTCCGCTCCGACGCGATGACCCCGCCGCGCACCACGGCATATAGGTCCACGAAGCGCCGCTCGCGCAGTAGCCGGTCAAGGAACGCCTCGCCGATCCCGTATTTCGTGGTCAGGCGGCGCAGGGCGGTGATCTCATAGGGGGCGTAGTGATAAATGCGCGCCTTGGGGAAGGCGTCGAGCCTGTCGCGGAAGAACGCCAGCAGGGCAGCCAGCGCTTGCGCTTCTTCGGCATGGTCATGCGCCCAGAAGGCACGGAACTGGTCGTCAAACCAGACCCCATGCAGGTATTCCAGCCCACCCTCGTAATGCGGATCGCCCTCGATATCGTAGAACAGATCGCCCGGCTGTGGCTGTGGCAGCAGGTCGAAACCCTTGCCGGGGACATGGGGGCGCAGCTCATAAGCGGGCGGGCCGGATTTGCGCGCGTGCTGCAGCCGCGCCTGCGCGCGCAGTTTATCCAGAGTAGGTGCGGCCATGCCCCGGATGGGGGCGGCATGGACGGCAAGCGCTTCCATCGTGGTGATACCGGCGGCCTCCAGCTTCTTGACCTGCCCTCGCGCGATGCCCGCGATGTTGAACAGGCTGTCCTCGGCGTCCCACACGCTCTGGCAATGATCGGCCCAGCGGCAGAGCGCGCAATCGGCGCAAGGCACCGGGCGTGTGGCGGGCGGATCGGCAACGAAGCCCTCCAACCGGGCGCGCGCCATGCGGGCATAGGCGGCGTAGTCGGCCAGTCGCAGCGTGGCGCGGGTGCCGTCGCCCAACTCGACATGGGCGAATTCCGGTGCCACACCCTGCACTTCGGTCAACAAATCGGAATACAGCACCAGTTGCAGCACATGCTTGGGGTGGGGTCGGCGTTTCAGCTTTGTGTCGGCCACTTCATAACTGAACGGGCCTAGCGTCGAAGGGCGTTCCACCCGTTCCAGAAAATCCGACCACCCACCCCAGTTGTTCGACAGGAACGCGCCCTGAAAGACAACCTGTGCCCCTTGCGCCAGTGTCTCGCGCGTCAATGCGGCATCCCCCGCCAGATCGCTGCGGGCAATCTCAACCACAGACCGGCCAGAGGTTTTCAGGCGTTCAAGATGCGCGATTTCATGCGCATCGCCCTGTTTTTGCAACAACGCGGCATCTTCGCTATCGGCGCGTGGCTCTGGCCCCACACCACGCAGGCGCATCAGGTCCAGCGTGGTTGCGTGCGCACAGCCCATGAACCGCATCAAATCGGTCGCCGAAAATAGAATATGGCCATTCAGGTTACGCATGGGGACCTTTTCAAATAACAGCGCAACCCAGAGAGGAAACGCTTTGCAATATCATCAAGTTGCTCAGTAAT
>JAFIEL010000064.1 GCA_020832585.1 Natronohydrobacter sp.
GCGTATCGACCGCCTGCGCGGGCATGCGCCACCACATGTTCAGCACCACATTCGCGGTCTTGCGCCCGACACCGGGCAGCGATTGCAGGGCCGCGCGGGATGAGGGCACCTGCCCGCCATAGTCATCGACCAGAATCCGGCTCAGTTTAATGACATTCTTCGCCTTGTTGCGAAACAGGCCGATGGTCTTGATGTGCGCGATCACACCTTCTTCGCCCAGCGCCAGCATCTTCTCGGGCGTGTCGGCCACCGCGAACAAACCGCGCGTGGCCTTGTTCACGCCGACATCCGTGGCTTGCGCGGACAGTGCCACCGCGACGACCAGCGTATACGCGTTGACATGCTCCAGTTCGCCCTTGGGTTCAGGGTCTGCCGCGTGGAAGCGGGCGAAGATCTCGCGGATCGTTGCGTAATCGAGCTGTTTTGCCATCGCTGCGTCTATGCCTTGCTGTTTCAGTGGGGGCAAGAGTTCACGCGCGCGCCATTGCGCCAAGGTCCAGCCCGCCTGTGTCGCGCATCAGCGCGCGCACGGCATCGGTGAAATATTCGCCATCACCGGGATGGCTGTCGCCCTTATGGATGACCAGCGGTGGCAAAAGTGTGAAGGGCGCGCGCCCGCCCTTGCGGGCCTGCACAATCACGCGACGCGCAGGGCGTTGCGCGCGGGCGGCCAGCGGCAGCACGATGCAAGAGGCGCGGGACGAGAAACCGGCCAGCAGGTCGGGCAGGCGTTCGGTCAGGTGGATGAAGGTGACATATCCCCCGTCGCAGCAGCGGCGCAGCGCTGTGTCGATCCAGTCTGCCAGAGGGGTCTCTTCGCGCAGGGCGCGGTCACGGCCCTTGTCCTGCGATTCAGGGCCATGCGCTGCGTAATAGGGCGGGTTTGCGATCACATGGTCGAAGCTCTGCGCGCGCAAAGCCGCTGGCAGGGCGGTCAGATCGGCCTCGATCACCTGCAACGCGGCCCCGTTCTGCGCGGCATTACGTCGCGCAAGCGCTGCATAGTCGGGCTGCAGCTCGACCCCGGTCAACGTCAGCCCTGCGACGCGGGCGTGCAGGCACAGGCTGGCCACACCCACCCCGCAGCCGAGTTCCAGCACGTTCTGGCCCGCCTTCGCAGGCACGGATGCGGCCAGAAAAACCGGGTCTGTCGCGGCCCGATAGCCGATACGCGGCTGCCAGACCATGACGCGGCCATTCAGGAACGCATCCTGCGTCAGATCGTCAGTCATGCAGGGGGATGCCATTGTCGCGCAGAATCGAGACCGCCATGAAGTGATCTTCGCGCCGGACCATCAGCCGCCGCGGCATCATGCCCAAGGTGGATTCCAGCGTGTGCATATGGACGTCAATATCAAACACCTCTATACCTTCACCCTGGAGGAGTGCAGTTGCATACGGGATGATCGTCGGGTTGGTCGTGCGCAGCAATTCTTTCATGTGGTGAGTGTATTTCTCCGAGGTTCGGTTTGTCGAGACAGGATGCGATGAACAAGATGTCCCCTTCCCCGGCTGTGCAGGCGCCGCATGACCAGCTTGCAGCCTATCTTGCGTCTGATCTGGATCAGGTTAATGCCCTGATCCGGCAACGCATGGCGTCGGAACATGCGCCGCGCATCCCCGAAGTCACCGCGCATCTGATCGAGGCAGGCGGCAAGCGCATCCGGCCCATGCTGGTGCTGGCAGCGGCGCATCTGTGCCAATACAGCGGCGACAAGCATCACCATCTGGCGACTGCGATCGAGTTCATTCACACGGCAACGCTGTTGCATGACGATGTGGTGGATGAAAGCAAGCAACGTCGCGGGCGCGCGACGGCCAATCTGCTATGGGACAACAAATCCTCGGTGCTGGTGGGGGACTATCTGTTTGCCCGTGCCTTTCAATTGATGGTCGAATGTAACTCGTTGCGGGTGCTGGACATCCTGTCCAATGCCGCCGCCACGATTGCCGAGGGCGAGGTGCTGCAACTGACCACTGCGCAGAACATCGCGACCACGGAAGAGCAGTATCTGCGGGTGATCGGCGGCAAGACCGCTGCACTTTTCTCTGCCGCGACAGAGGCCGGGGCCGTGCTGGCCGGTGCGCCTGAATCGCAGGTCAAGGCGCTGTTTGACTATGGCGATGCCCTGGGGATCAGTTTCCAGATCGTCGATGACTGGCTCGATTACGGTGGCGCAGGCGACAAGATCGGCAAGAACATCGGCGATGACTTCCGCGAAGGCAAGCTGACCCTGCCTGTCATCCGTGCCATCGCGGCAGCAGATGCCGAAGAGCGCGCTTTCTGGGAGCGCGTGATCGCGCGGGGCGATCAGCGCGAGGGGGATTTCGCAACGGCGCTGGAGCTTATGGCACGTCATGGCACGCTGGAAAGCACCAGGGCCGAAGCGCTGGACTGGGCCGCGCGCGCCAAGACCTCACTCGAGGTGCTGCCGGATCATCCCTTGCGCGCGATGCTGGCCGATCTGGCCGATTATGTCGTGATGCGGCTTTACTGACGCAGGCGCGTCGACACGCACCACCAGTTCGGAAATGTTGCGCGAATCGTGGTTGCTGCCTGATCGGCGGCGCCTTGGCTGCCAAACATGCCGAAGCAAGTCGCGCCGGAACCGGACATGCGCGCAAGTGCGCAGCCATCCGTCGCGCCAAGCACATCCAGCACCTGCCCGATCACCGGCGCAATGGCGATGGCCGGGGCTTCCAGATCATTTCGTTGCGCAGCCAGCCAGTCGCACAGGGCCGCGGCATTGTCCCATTGCGGCACGGTTTCAGGCAGCGCCGGGTTGTCGCGCTGTGACAATGCCCTGAAAACCAGCGGCGTCGGCACTTCGATGCGCGGGTTGACCAGCACCAGCCAGACGGGCGGCAGGGGTGGCAGTGGGATGATCTCTTCGCCGATGCCGCGCATCCGGCAGGCGCGCGGGTCCAGACAGACCGGCACATCGGCCCCCAGAGCCAGCACCAGCTTACGCGACGGCAAGGGCGTGTTCATCCGCTGTGCCAGCAAGCGCAGACAGGCAGCCGCGTCGCTTGACCCGCCACCGATCCCCGAGGCGAGCGGCAGGCGCTTGTCCAGTGTAAGGGCCAGATCCCGCGCGCCCATCAGACGCGCGGCACGCAGCACCAGATTGTCTGCACCGGCGCTCAGACCCTCGCCTTCTGGTCCGGTAATCGACAAGGATAGGCCCTGCCAGGGGCGGGCGCTCACAGTGTCGCCAACACTGGCGAAGGCCACCAGCGAATCAAGCAGATGATAGCCGTCATCGCGCTGGCCTGTGACATGCAGGCAAAGGTTGATCTTGGCCGGCGCAGCTTCGATCGCGTTCATTGCGACGCTTCGGCCTCTTTCAGCGCGGCGTCCTTGCCGACCTCCAGCTTGCGGCGCACAAGATCCATGTCGAGATCCGGGTGCGGCCCGAAAGACAGGGCGCGGCGCCACTGAAAGCGCGCCTCGCGGTTGCGCCCGACAGCGTAATACACATCGCCCAGATGATCGTTCAGAATCGGATCGCGCGGCAGCAATTCTACGGCCCGCTCCATCACGGGCACGGCTTCCTCATAGCGACCAAGCCGATAATAGGCCCAACCCAGCGAGTCGGTGATATAGCCGCTGTCAGGCTCTCCCTCGACCGCGCGCTCGATCATGTCGAGCGCCTCATCCAGATTTCGACGCTGCTCGATCAACGAATAGCCAAGATAATTCAGCACTTGCGGCTCATCTGGGACGAATTCGAGCACGCGGCGAAAGACTGGCTCTGCGCGGTCCCATTCGCCCATACGCTCCAGTGCGATGGCCTGCGTATAAAGCAGCACCCAATGACGTTCCTCGATTTCCTCGATCAGGTCGATGGCACGGGCATAGGCACTCGCGGCTTCGTCATGGCGTTCCTTGCGCCGCAGCATATCGCCCAGCGCGGAAAACACCTGCACCGAACCGGGGCGCGCGGCCGACAAGGCAAACAAGCTCTCAATCGCCGCATCTTCCTGTCCCGACTGGAACAGCGCATTTGCGCGGCCGAGTTGTGCCGACAGGTATTCGGGGCTCTGTTCCGGCATTGTGGCATAGATCTGATCGGCAAGCGCATATTGCCCCGCGCGTTCCAGCAACTGACCTGCGATAAGAATCGCATCGGCCAGATCAGGACGCAGCGCAAGTGCCAGCCGCGCATGGATCAGCGGCGCCCAGGCGTCACGCCCGCCCACGAGCGCAAGCGCGAGGGTGAAATAGACCTCGGCCATCCCGTCACGGGCCGAGGCGATTGTGGTAAACGAAACCGGGGTTTCATCCGCGAGTGCCGCAATAAGGCCCGCGATCTCTTCGGGTGGTGTCGTGCCGAAAGTCTCTTCGGCCAGCGCACGCGCTTCTTCAAACAGGCCAAGCTGCGACAGAACTGACAAACGCGCGACAATTCCCCGGCGCGACATGGCGACGACAATCGCATCTTCGCTGGACAAAAGCGCGTTTGCCCCTTCCAAGTCGCCAACCAGCGCGAGCGCGAGGGCCTTGTGATAGAGCGCGAAGGGCGCGACCTGCGGATGCAGTTCAATCGCGGCATCGAAAGCCTCGAGCGCGTCGGACATGCTGCCGCGCCCGAATTCGGCCCAGGCCACACCAACGGTATCGTTCAACGGCCCGGCCTGGCGCCCGGCCTCGACCGCGCTGAGGACGGCCTCATAGTCATCGCGCAGAAAAGCATCTGCCTGAAGCACTGCCGCACCGGTTGATGACAGTTCTCCTGCCTCAAGCGCCTCAGTCGCAAGCTCTACGGCACGCGCAAAACTGCCGCTGACCAGATGCCCCTGCAGCGCGAGCTCGCGAAACATCGCGTTGTCGGGATCAGAGGCAAGCGCGAGATCATAGCTTTGCGCGATCTGGGCAAAGTTGTCATCGTTGAAGGCAACCGCCCCGGTCAGATATGCACCCGCCAGCGTTCCCGGCATAAGGGCGTCGGTCTGGGCCGCGATCCTGGGGGCCGGGAAGATCCCGAGGACAGCGACAGCCAGAACAGGCGCGACAGCGCGGAAGGAAAAAGGCACGGCAATATCGCTCCATCAGCGTTGGGTTGATCCAAGACTAGGGCGCACCAGCCCCCGAGGCAATCGCAAGCCGATCAATTTCACTCGTGGCGCGCTCACATATTCGGATAATTCGGCCCATCGCCCCCCTGCGGCGTGACCCAGTTGATATTCTGGCTGGGATCCTTGATGTCGCAGGTCTTGCAATGCACGCAGTTCTGGAAGTTGATCACGAAGCGCGGGTCCTTCCCTTCTTCGCTGACCACCTCATAGACGCCCGCCGGGCAATAGCGCTGCGCAGGTTCGGCATATTTGGGCAGATTGACGCTGATCGGGATGGACGGGTCTTTCAGCGTCAGATGCGCGGGCTGGCTTTCTTCATGGTTGGTGAAGGAATAGGCCACATTGGTCAGCCGGTCGAAAGACAGCACGCCATCGGGCTTGGGGTAGTCGATAGGCTGGTGCTTTTTCGCCTCGCCCGTTGCGGCGGCATCGGTCTTGCCATGCGGCATGGTCCCGAAGAGCGAGAAGCCGATCGTATTGGTCCACATATCGAAGCCCCCAAGGCCCAGCGAGGGCAACAGCCCCCATTTCGACCACATCGGCTTGACATTGCGCACTTTCTTCAGGTCTTTCCCGACTGCGCCTTCGTGCAGTTCCTTTTCATAGGCCACCAGTTCATCCCCTTCGCGGCCTGCCTTGATTGCCTCATGCGCGGCCTCTGCGGCAGCCTTTCCTGACAGCATCGCGTTGTGATTGCCCTTGATGCGCGGCACATTCACCAGCCCTGCCGAACAGCCCAGCAGAACGCCACCGGGAAAGGTGACTTTGGGGATCGACTGATAACCGCCCTCGGAAATCGCCCGCGCACCGTAAGCCACGCGCTTGCCCCCCTTGAGCAATTCCGCGACCATCGGGTGATGCTTGAAGCGCTGGAATTCCTGATAGGGCGACAGATAGGGGTTCTCGTAGTTCAGATGCACCACGAAGCCGATCAGGATTTGATTATTCTCGAAATGATAGATGAAGCTGCCGCCGCCCGCATTACCGCCCAAGGGCCAACCCATCGTATGCGTGACAGTGCCCTCGCGGTGCTTTTCCGGGTCGACTTCCCAGATTTCCTTCATGCCAAGGCCGAATTTCTGCGGCGGCTTGCCTTTCGACAGGTCGTATTTCGCCATCACTTCCTTGGACAGCGACCCGCGCACGCCCTCGGACAGGAACACATACTTGCCATGCAGTTCCATGCCCGGCTCATAGCCATCGCCCGGCGTGCCGTCAGGGTTCTTGCCAAACTCGCCCGCGACAACGCCTTTCACGCGCACGCCGTCATAGACCAGCTCCGACGCAGCCATGCCGGGGAAAATCTCGACGCCCAGTGCTTCGGCCTGTTCGGCCATCCAGCGGCAGACATTCGCCATCGAGACAATGTAATTGCCGTGGTTGTTCATCAAGGGCGGCATCGGGAAATTCGGCACACGCAGCGCACCGGCCTCGCCCAGCATGTAGAAATTGTCTTTTGTGACCGAAACCTTGACCGGCGCACCACGCTCTTTCCAGTCCGGCATCAGCGCATCCAGCCCGCAAGGGTCCAGCACTGCGCCCGACAGGATATGCGCGCCCACCTCTGATCCCTTTTCCAGAACGACCACCGACAGATCACTGTCAAGTTGCTTCAGGCGGATCGCGGCCGACAGGCCCGCAGGCCCCGCGCCCACAATGACGACATCATATTCCATGGCTTCGCGGACAATCTCGGACATCTCTGCTCCTGTTTCTTGCGCGTGGCAGGGCGTGCTGGATATTTTCTTGCGCGTAACCCCTAGCGCAGGCTCTGGCGCAAGGTCAATCCAGACGCGGCGTCGCAGCACCCAGTCGCGACCTTGCGCCGCAATCTTGTCCCAAGTGTCATTCCCCTTGCAATCATCGCGCGTGTGCGCTCAGATGGCGCGGAACACAAAAGACAGCCCCGGCACTGCCGAGGGCGGTCTTTTTACTTCTGTAGGGACGAGACATGGAAAAACTGCCCCTGACCCGCGCCGGTCAGAACATGCTGGACACAGAACTGCGGAAGCTGAAGTCCGACGAGCGCCCGGCCATCATCCGCGCCATTGCGGAAGCACGCGAACATGGCGACCTGTCGGAGAATGCCGAGTATCATGCCGCCCGCGAAAAGCAGAGTTTTATCGAGGGCCGTATCAAGGAACTCGAATCCATCCTGTCGCGCGCGGAAGTCATTGATCCGGCAAAATTGTCCGGCTCGGTGAAATTCGGCGCGACCGTCACGCTGGTTGATGAGGATACAGACGAAGAACGCACTTACCAGATTGTCGGGGAACCCGAGGCCGATCTGGAAAAGGGCTTGCTGAACCTGAGATCCCCCCTCGCGCGCGCCCTGATCGGCAAGGATGAGGGCGACAGTGTCGAAGTGCAAAGTCCGGGCGGTGCGCGCAGCTATGAGATCCTCTCGATCCGCTACATCTGAGCCGGGGGCAACCCCGGCACGCCGCGCGCGCGGTCTGGATCCGCGTGTGGCCCGCGCCCTGGCGCTGCTGTTATGGATCGCCTCGGGGCTTGGGTTCGCAGCACTGGCGAATTTCGAGGCGATGGACCCGCTCACACTGGCTGCACTGGCGCTTGCCTGTTTCATGCCTGCAGTGGTGATCACGCTGGGACTTCTGGTGGCGGCGGCCACATGGTCACTCAGCCATGAGACACGCCATTTGCAGGGCAGCATCGACGAGTTGCGCCAATCGCTGTTGCAACGCGATACAGGCACCGCCCCCCCGACTGCCGAGACAACAACTACGCTGAGCGACCTCAAGGCCGCACAGGCCGAGGCGGAAACCGAACTTGCGATGTTTTTCTCGCAACGCAGACGACCCGACACGACCACCCCGCCACCGCCCCTGCCCGAACAACCTGCGATGTTTTCCGAAGGGGAAAGCCGGACCCTGGGGGCGCTGCCTGCGACGGATGACTTGATCCGGGCGCTGAACTTCCCCGAGAATGAACACGATGTCGCAGGCTTCGCCGCGATGCGGGTCGCACTGGCCGATCCTCGCCTCTCACCACTCATCCGCGCCGCGCAGGATGTGCTGACGCGACTGGCGCAGGAAGGCATCTATATGGACGACCTGCGCCCGGACCGCGCGCGGCCCGAATTCTGGCGCGCCTTCGCACAGGGCACGCGCGGTGCACTGATTGCGCCCCTGGGGGGCATCCGGGACCGCTCCTGTCTGGCCATCACCTCTGGGCGGATGCGCTCGGACCCGGAATTTCGCGCCGCCGTGCATCTGTTTTTGCGCGAATTCGACCGGGTTTTCGCGCAGATGGAAGCGCAGGCCGATGACAGCCAGATCACAAGTTTTTCCGACACACGCACGGCCCGCGCCTTTATGCTGCTTGGCCGGGTTTCAGGCGTGTTCTCGCGCTGATCGCACGCGACACAGGACATACCGTGCGAATCAGAACTGGCAAGTTTCTCATTTTCTTGCGAAAAATACTCAAAAAGGGTTGAGCCTGTCACTCGGTCAATCGACAAGACACTCCCAGCAGGAGCAGACAGCCCCTCGATCCCTGACCCTGAAAGACCGCTGCCCATGACAACACTTCCCCGCGATTTCTGGCAAGGCTTCCGTGACGGTGCGCCCTTCTTCCTTGTGATCGTGCCCTTTGGTGCGGTTTTCGGTGTGGTTGCCACCGAAGCCGGATTGAACATTGCGCAAGTCATGGGGTTTTCCGTGCTGGTGATCGCCGGGGCCGCGCAATTCGTGGCGCTACAGATGATGGTCGAAAATGCGCCCGTGCTGATCGTGCTCGCGGCCTCGCTCGCCGTCAATCTGCGCATGGCGATGTATTCGGCCTCGCTCGCGCCACATCTGGGGCAAATCAGTTGGTGGAAGCGCGGGCTGATTTCCTATGTGATGGTGGATCAGGTCTATGCGGCCTCGATCCTGCGCTATGACCAGCGCCCGGAAATGACGCCCACCCAGAAGCTGGCTTATTTCGTGGGCGTCGCCGCCCCCGTCGTGCCGCCCTGGTATCTGGCGACCTGGGCGGGTGCCGCGCTCGGGACCACCATCCCTGCGGGCTTGCCGATTGATTTTGCCGTGCCGATCACCTTTCTGGCGCTGATCGTGCCTCTGCTGCGCACCCTGCCC
The DNA here is from genome assembly GCA_020832585.1 of Natronohydrobacter sp. Lineage (GTDB taxonomy): Bacteria > Pseudomonadota > Alphaproteobacteria > Rhodobacterales > Rhodobacteraceae > Roseinatronobacter. The sequence continues at coordinate 9,180 of JAFIEL010000064.1, forward strand.
CATGTGGCGGCAGCGCTGGTCTCGATCCTTGGTGTGCTGGTCTTTGCCTTCCTGCCCTTCAATCTGGGCCTGCTGGTCGCGGCAGTGATGGCCATGATGACCGGCGCCGAGATTGAACGGCGCCTGAGCGCGAGGCGCGCGCCATGAGTTTCACGACAACGCAGATCTGGACCATCATCATCGGGCTGGGGCTTGGCTCTTACCTGTTGCGGCTGTCGTTTCTGGGTCTGATCGGGGGGCGCGATCTGCCCGAATGGGTTCTGCGCCATCTGCGTTATACTGCGGTCGCCATCATGCCCGGCATGATCACGCCGCTGATCCTGTTTCCCCAAGCAACTGGCGGCACGCTTGATCCGGTGCGACTGGGGGCGGCGCTGGCGACCATCGCGCTCAGTATCTGGACGAAGAACGCGACACTCACGATTTTCGGGGGTGCGGCGGTGCTATTCGCCCTGCATTTCACCATCGGCTAGGACTGCGCCGGGATTGAGGATGCCGCGCGGATCGAGTGCGTTCTTTATCGCGCGCATCGCTGCCAGTTTCACCGGATCGCCATAGCGGATCAGATCGCCGGTTTTCAGCCGCCCGATCCCATGTTCGGCGCTGACCGAGCCGCCAAATCCATGCACCAGATCATGCACACAGGTCTTGATCGCCGCGCGCTCGGCTGCGTGATCGGCGCGGCTGCGCCCTGGCATGGGAAAGACATTGTAATGCAGGTTGCCATCCCCCAGATGGCCGAAACAGTTGATGCGGTAGGTGTTGATCTGTGCAAGCGCAGGCCCTGCGCGCTCAATGAAGGTCGGGATTTCCGAGAGCGGCAGCGAGATGTCATGGCTGGAGATAGCCCCAATCTTGCGATTGGCCTCGGGGATCGACTCGCGCAGGGTCCAGAATTCGGCGCGCTGCGCCAGCGTCGCGGCGATCACCCCATCCTGCACCAACCCTGCCTCAAAAGCCTCTGCGAAAAGCGCCTCCAGAGCGTCTTCGGGCGCAAGCGCCTCTGGCAAGCCCAGATCGATAAGCACCATCCAGTCCGGGGCGTTCGCGAAGGGCTGGCGGAGCTGCGGCATGGTCTCGGCCAGAAAGGCCAGCCCCATCCCTCCGATCAATTCAAACGCCGAAATCGCGTCGCCCAGATGCGCCTGCGCCAGGGCCAGCAACTTCAGTGCTGCGGCAGGGCTGTCCACCACCATCAGCGCCGCGCCCTGACGCGCCGGGCGCGGGACCAGACGCAGACTGGCCGCCGTGATCACGCCCAAAGTGCCCTCGGACCCGATCATCAGATGGCGCAGGTCATAGCCGGTATTGTCCTTGCGCAGCCGCTTCAGCCCGTTCCAGATACGCCCATCGGCCAACACCACTTCCAGCCCCAGCACCTGATCGCGGGCGTTGCCATAGCGCAGCACATTCACCCCGCCCGCATTGGTCGCCAGCAAGCCCCCGATCCGCGCCGACCCTTCCGACGCCAGCGAGAGCGGAAACAACCTCCCTGCCTCATCGGCCGCGCGCTGGACATCGGCAAGGATCGCCCCTGCTTCGACCACCAGCACATTCTCCTCCGGATACAGGGACCGAACCGCCTGCATCCGCTCCAGTGACAGCAAAAGCGGCAGTGCGCCCGCAACACTGATCTGCCCGCCAACAAGACCGGTGCCCCCACCATAGGGCACGACACCCACCCCCGCCGCATTGCAGGCGCGCAGAACCGTGGCGACATCCTCGGTGCAGCGCGGCAAGGCTACAGCGCCCGCCCTGCCGTGCCAGCGTCCACGCGGCTCTTCCAGAAACCGCGCTTCAGGGGCAAAAAGCGTGTTCGCTGGCAGCATCCGGGCCAGCTTTTCCAGAAACTCGGCATCACAGTCTCGCAGCATCATCTCTGTCCCGTCAGGTCAGGGGCAAGGCGCACGGGTGGGTGGGTGGGGTGCCGCCTGCTGCGCCTTGCACCTGCCCTTGCGCTGCCTATCGACCTGCATCCGTGCGCCCGCGCCGATCAAGGCGCAGACTGGCATAGAGCACATGATTGCGCCAGCGCCCGTTGATCTGCAAATAGGATTGCGCGACGCCTTCGTATTTGAAACCGGCCCGCTCCAACACCGCGCGCGAGGCTTCATTCTCCGGCAGGCAAGCCGCCTCGATCCGCGACAGATCCATATTCGTGAAGGCGTGATGCACAACAGTCCCGATGGCTTCACGCATATAGCCCTGCCGCGCATAGGGCGCACCGACCCAATATCCCAATGTCCCCGCCTGGGCCGGACCGCGCCGGATATTGTCGAGCGTGATCGCCCCCACCAGCGCCGCGTCATCGTGGCGGAAGATGAACAGCGGCAGCGCGGTATCGGCCTTGTAACAGCGCGTGGCCCAACTGACGCGATTGGTGAATGCCCGGCGCGTCAGATGATCATCGGACCATGTCGGCTCCCACGGGGTCAGGAACCCTGCCGATTGACGGCGCAACTCGGACCAGACCCGGAAATCGCTATGCTGCGGCAAGCGCAGAAAAAGGCGCTCCGCCTCAAGCCGCAGCTTGCCGCGCAGACCCAGCATCAGGCGGCCAGCCTTTCACTCAGTTGCAACAGACGCGGCGCGCGGGCAATCGGGCCGTACAGCGCCAGCGCCATGCGGCTCTGGTTCAGCAGGTCCTGCGCATGGGCTCGCACGCCTGCCCGGTTCACGGCATCGATCTTTGCAATCGCTTCGGACAGATCCGGCACGCGTCCCCAGATCGACATCAGCTTGGCCAGCCGTTCCGCGCGCGAGGACGGGCTCTCCAGCCCCATCAGAAGACCGGCCTTCATCTGGGCACAGGCGCGGGCGACTTCGGCATCGGACATATCCTCGGCGGCGCGTTTCAGCTCATCAATGGTCAGTTCCGCCAGTTCACCCACTTCATCTGCGCCGGTTCCGGCATAGATCGTGATCATGCCCGTATCAAAATACGCGCCCGATTGCGCAAAGACCGTGTAGCACAGGCCCCGATCTTCGCGCAGGCGCTGAAACAGGCGCGAGGACATACCACCGCCAAGCGCATTGGCGAAAACCTGCGAGGTGTAGAAATCCTCCGAGCGATAGTCTGGCGCTTCGAGCGCAAGCGCGAAATGCGCCTGTTCCAGCATACGATCCTCGCGCCGCTCGCCATTGTGAAAACGCGCCGCATCGGCCTGACGGGCAGGTTTTGTCGGCAGATGCCCGAACAGCGTTTCTGCCATCCGCACAAGCGCATCATGGTCAACAGCCCCCGCAGCAGCAAGGATCATCTGGCCGGGGCCGTAGTGATCCCCGACGAAACGGCGCAGATCACTTTCGGAAAAGCTGGAAACCTGCGCCGAAGGGCCAAGGATCGAGCGCCCGATGGGTTGGCTGGGATAAGCCGTTTCCTGCAACCAGTCGAAGATGATATCATCGGGCGTGTCCAGCGCCTGACCGATTTCCTGCAAGATCACACCGCGCTCGACCTCGATCTCACGGGGCTCAAAGGCCGGGTTCAGCACGATATCGGCCAGCACATCAAGCGCCAGCGCCACATCGGGCTTCAGGACGCGCACATAATAGGCCGTCATCTCGCGCGAGGTATAGGCATTGATATAGCCGCCCACATCCTCGATTTCCTCGGCGATCTGCAGGGCAGAGCGCCGCGCCGTGCCCTTGAAGGCCATATGTTCCAGAAAATGCGCAACGCCGTTCTGTTCCTCGGCTTCATGGCGCGCGCCGGCTTCGATCCAGATGCCGACAGTCGCCGATTCGAGACCGGGCATATGTTCCGAGACGATGCGAAACCCGTTGGACAGGGTTGTGACCTGAACGCTCATGCGCGGATCGCCCCGCGGATATGGGCCTCAAGGGCCGCAAGATCATTGGGCAGACGCGTCACCCGTTCCGGACGGTCGAAGAGATCGGTCATGCGCTCGGGCAAGCTGGGCCGCGTGCCAGTCGCGGCTTCCACCGCATCAGGGAATTTCGCGGGGTGCGCGGTTGCGAGCGTGATCATCGGCGTGGCCGAAAGATGCGCTTCAGCCACATGCACGCCTACGGCGCTATGCGGGCAGAGCACTTCTGCCGTCTGTGCCGCAAGGCGTGTGATCGTGGCGGCGGTTTCCTCTTCGGAGCAGCGCCCAGAGGCGAAGGCTTCGCGCAGATATTCCAGCGCCCCCTGGCTGATCTGGAAGCCGCCTGTGGTTTTCAATTCGTCCATGACTTGCGCCACAGCCGCCCCGTCGCGCCCATAGGCGTCGAACAACACGCGCTCGAAATTCGAACTGACCTGAATATCCATCGAGGGGCTGATCGAGGGTTTCACCCCATCGGTGACATATCCGCCCGAGGACAGCGCGCGGTGCAGGATGTCATTCTGATTCGTGGCGACGACCAGCTTTTCGATGGGCAGACCCATCGCACGCGCAATATAGCCTGCAAAAATGTCCCCGAAATTGCCTGTAGGCACCGTGAAGCTGACCGGGCGGTGCGGCGCACCCAAGCTGACCGCAGAAGAGAAGAAATAGACCACCTGCGCCAGAACCCGCGCCCAGTTGATCGAATTGACGCCCGCCAGACGTACCTCGTCGCGGAAGGTGAAATCGTTGAACATATCCTTGACCAGCGCCTGACAGGTGTCGAAATCGCCATCAATCGCCAGTGCATGGACATTCGCATCATCGGGCGTGGTCATCTGGCGGCGCTGCACGTCCGACACACGCCCATGCGGATAGAGGATGAACACATCGACATTTTTCAGCCCGCGAAACGCCTCGATCGCCGCTGACCCAGTGTCGCCAGAGGTCGCGCCAACAATGGTCACACGCTCGCCGGATCGTGCCAGGGCTGCCTGAAACAACTGACCGATCAGTTGCATGGCAAAGTCCTTGAAGGCCAGTGTCGGCCCGTGGAACAGTTCCAGCAGGAAATGATTGGGCGCAAGTTGCTTGAGCGGCGCGCGGGCGGGATGACCGAAACCGGCATAGGCTTTTGCGATCAGGGCGCGAAATGCGTCATCATCAAACGTGTCGCCGATATAGGGGCGCATGATGACATAGGCCTGCTCTTCATAGCTCAGCCCCGCAAGTGCTGCTATTTCCCCTTGCGTCATGGGCGGCACATGCTCGGGCAGATAGAGCCCCCCGTCACGGGCCAGACCCGTCAGCATGGTGGCCTCGAAGTTCAGAACCGGGGCAGCCCCGCGCGTGGAAATATATTGCATCTTGCCCTTGATCCCTAGTCGCGTCGCGTTCTGATACGCCACAGAAAGAAAACTGTCATCCCCGCCCATGCCATTGCCATCAAAAACCACTGTATTGCATAACCCAGATGCGGGTCGGGGATTGAAACCTGATAGACCGCGACAGGCGTAATCCTTGTGGTCGGGGGGTCTGACGCACGCAGCACCAACAGCGTGGGTTCTGTATCCAGAAGGGCCGCCAGTTCGTCCACATCCCGCCCGAAAGCCAGATTGCGCGCGGCATCGTAATCGGGCGTGTGGCGATTGATGTCGCGCGGCCAGTGCAGATTGCCGATCAACCGAGCGTCTTCGCGGTCGCCAAACTCCAGACCGGAACGCACAGCTTCGGGCAAAAAGCCGCGCTCAACGAGGATGCGACGCCCCTCCAGGGTCTCGAAAGCCTGCACCAGATGAAAACCGGGGCCTTGGGCCTTCTGTGCAGAAAGCACAAAGACATGATCTGGCAGAAAATGCCCTTCGGTCTGCACCGGCAAGTAGCGATGCGCCTCGGCGTCTGGCGCAGTGGGCAGGTCAATAGGGGCGTCAAAAATCCGCGTTTCCATCTCGGAAATCAGTGCGGCTTTCTGCCCGGCACGGTCCAGTTGCCACAGGCCCAGCGACACGAGAATCGCTGTGCCCAGAATTCCGAAAAGGGCTGGAATGATCATGCGGCGCAGCATGGGTGCTCCTCGCCTTGCCAAACGCAAAGCGCGCACCAGCGGGTGCGCGCCTGTCATGCCGCGCGCCCTGCTGGGGCACGCGGC
>JAFIEL010000065.1 GCA_020832585.1 Natronohydrobacter sp.
ACCCCTATCTCTGGATCAAGGCGCTGCACATCATGGCAGTGATAAGCTGGATGGCCGGACTGTTCTATCTGCCCCGCCTGTTTGTCTATCATGTCGAACGCCAGACCCCTGACGGCATCGGCGATGTTTTCCAGATCATGGAAGAAAAATTGCTGCGTGTGATCATGAACCCTGCGATGATCGTGGCTTGGGCGACAGGCGCGACAATGGCCGTGATGCTCGGCACCGGCATCTGGGGCAATATCTGGCCCTGGACCAAATTCGCGGGCCTGATCGGCATGACGTGGTTCCATATCTGGTGCGCCCGCCGCCGCCGTATCTTCACCGAAGGGGGCAATACTCTGACGGGCCGCGACTACCGCATGATGAACGAAGTCCCCACTGTGCTGATGGTGGTGATCGTCCTTTCGGTGATCCTTAAATTCTAGGGCCGGATTGACACAGGGCGATGATTTGCCTATCTGCATCTCAAGCCCCGCCGTCCGGCGGACCGCGTTTCACGCACCAGACCTGACCCATTGACCCGGCACCTGTCCGGGCGCACAGGATTTTCCCATGTCCGACATGCTGATCGAAGACCGCCCCGAAAGCCTCGAGAGCGCCGAGTCGCTGAACCTCGCTGACCTGAAAGCCAAAAGCCCCGCCGAATTGCTGGCCATGGCGGAAGAGCTGGAAATCGAAAACGCGCCGTCCATGCGCAAGGGCGAGATGATGTTCTCGATCCTGAAGGAACGCGCCGAAGAAGGCTGGACCATTTCCGGTCAGGGCGTGCTCGAAGTGCTGCAGGACGGTTTCGGTTTCCTGCGCGCGCCTGAAGCCAACTATCTGCCCGGCCCGGATGATATCTATGTTTCGCCCGACATGATCCGCCACTATTCGTTGCGCACAGGCGATACGGTTGAAGGCGTGATGCAGGCCCCGGCCGAGAATGAGCGCTATTTCGCGATCACCAAGGTCACACAGATCAATTTCGACACCCCGGAAAAGGCCCGTCACAAGGTCCATTTCGACAACCTGACGCCGCTTTATCCCGATGAACGGCTCTGGATGGAAACCGGCGATCCCGCGACCAAGGACCGCTCGGCCCGCATCATCGATATTGTATCGCCCTTGGGCAAGGGGCAGCGCGCCCTGATCGTGGCCCCGCCGCGCACAGGTAAAACCGTCCTGTTGCAAAACATCGCGCATAGCATCGAGAAGAACCATCCCGATTGTTACCTGATTGTCCTTCTGATCGACGAACGCCCCGAAGAAGTCACCGACATGCAGCGCTCGGTCAAGGGCGAGGTCATCGCCTCGACCTTTGACGAACCCGCGACCCGCCATGTCGCCGTCGCCGAAATGGTCATCGAGAAAGCCAAGCGCCTTGTCGAACACAAGCGCGATGTGGTGATCCTGCTCGACTCGATCACCCGCCTTGGCCGCGCCTTCAACACGGTTGTCCCGTCATCGGGCAAAGTCTTGACCGGCGGTGTGGACGCGAACGCTCTGCAACGCCCCAAGCGTTTCTTCGGTGCTGCCCGGAACATCGAAGAAGGTGGCTCGCTCACCATCATCGCGACAGCCCTGATCGACACCGGCTCGCGCATGGACGAAGTGATCTTCGAGGAATTCAAAGGCACTGGTAACTCGGAAATCGTGCTGGATCGCAAGATCGCGGACAAGCGCGTGTTCCCGGCCATCGACATCCTGAAATCCGGCACGCGGAAAGAAGACCTGCTGATCGAAAAAACCGATCTGCAGAAAACCTTCGTCCTGCGCCGGATCCTGAACCCGATGGGCACCACCGACGCGATCGAGTTCCTGATTTCGAAGCTGAAACAGACCAAGACCAACAGCGATTTCTTCGATTCCATGAATGCCTGACATGGATACGATTTTCGCACTGGCCTCGGCCCGTGGGAAATCGGGTGTCGCTGTCCTCCGCATCTCTGGCCCGCGCGCGCATGCCGTCGCGCGTGCCATGGCGGGTAGCCTGCCAGCGCCGCGCCGGACCGCCCTGCGCACCCTGCGTAACGCCGCTGGCGAGGCATTGGACACCGGCCTGATCGTCATCTTCAACGCCGGTGCCAGCTTCACGGGCGAGGATGTGGCCGAACTTATGGTGCATGGCAGTCTGGCCACGATCAGCGCCATCGAATCCTGCCTTGCCAATGACCACGGCCTGCGGCTGGCCGAACCCGGCGAATTTACCCGCCGCGCGCTGGAAAATGGTGTGCTCGATCTGACCCAGGTCGAAGGGCTGAGCGACCTGCTGGAGGCCGAGACCGAAAGCCAGCGTCGGCAAGCCTTGCGCGTGCTGGACGGTGCCATCGGCAAACTCGTCGCTGGCTGGCGCGAGCATCTGATCAAAGCCGCGGCCCTGGTCGAGGTTTCGATTGATTTCGTCGAGGAAGATATCGGTAATTTCGACGCGCAGATCCTTGCGGAACTCGATGTGGTTCACGCACAGTTGCGGCGCGAGATTGCAGGGCAGGGGGCACGCGAACGGGTGCAGACTGGGTTCGAGATTGCGCTGGTTGGCTCTGTCAATGCTGGCAAATCCACGCTTCTCAACGCGCTTGCGGGGCGCGAGGCTGCGATCACCTCGGATATCGCCGGTACCACGCGCGATGTGATCGAATTGCGCATGGATATCGGCGGCTATGCCGTGACCCTGCTCGACACTGCGGGACTGCGCGAGACGGAAGAGACCATCGAATCAATTGGTATCGCGCGCGGTCAGAAACGGGCAGATGAAGCAGATATCCGCATCATATTGTGTGATGGGCCAGATGCTCCACCACCTATTGCGCCAAAACCGGGCGATATCACGCTGTTCAGCAAGTCTGATCTGTACCCGGACATGGCTGGCGGCGTCTCGGGCCGGACAGGTCAGGGACTCGAGTCGCTGCTGAATCGTATCCAGACCGAACTTGAAAGCCGCATGGCGCGCGATGGCGTAACAGTGCGCCGTCGCCACCTGCAAGCGATGCAGAACGCCGAGTCTGCGCTGTCACTAGCGATTGAAAAACTCCGCAGCGCAGAGTATATCCCGGAACTTGTAGCGGCGGATATCCGACACGGCATGATTGCGCTCGATTCACTCATCGGTAAGGTCGATGTCGAGGATCTGCTGGGCGATATTTTTGCGTCCTTCTGTATCGGCAAGTAGGAGTGTTTCACGTGAAACATTACGATGTCATCATAGTCGGCGGCGGTCACGCCGGGGTAGAGGCCGCAATGGCCTCGGCGCGCATGGGCGTGCGAACTGCGCTGGTGACATTCCGGCTTGAAGACCTTGGCACCATGTCCTGCAACCCCGCGATTGGCGGCTTGGGCAAGGGCCATCTGGTGCGCGAGATAGATGCGTTTGATGGGCTGATGGGCCGGGCAGGGGATTATGCGGCGATTCAATATCGTTTGCTGAACCGCTCCAAAGGCCCCGCAGTGCAGGGCCCGCGCGTCCAGGCCGACCGCAAGCGCTTCCGCGAATTCGTCCGGCGCGAAGTCACCGCCCAACCGGGTCTAGATGTCGTCACCGCCGAAGTTACCGCATTGATCCTGCAAGGCGATTCTGTCGCCGGGATCGAGGTCAATGGCGATACCAAGATAACAGCGAAAGCTGTCGTCCTGACCACTGGCACCTTTCTGGGCGGGAAGGTGTTTATCGGCGATGTCAGCTACCCGGCCGGGCGCATGGGCGATCAGGCATCGAGCATCCTCGCCCGGCAGTTGCGCGATCTTGGCCTGCCAATGGGCCGCTTGAAAACCGGCACCCCGCCCAGACTTGACGGGCGCAGCATTGATTGGGACGCACTGGAAAGCCAGCCGGGCGACGATGATCCAGAATATCTGTCCTTCCTGACTGACCACACCATCGCGCCGCAGGTTGCTTGCGCGATCACGCATACCAATGCGCAGACGCATGACATCGTCCGGGCCAACCTGTCGAAATCGGCAATGTATGGCGGCCATATCGAAGGCGTCGGCCCGCGCTACTGCCCGTCCATCGAAGACAAGATCACCCGCTTTGCCGACAAGGACTCGCATCAGGTCTTTCTAGAGCCCGAAGGGTTGGATGACGACACGGTGTATCCGAACGGCATTTCGACATCGCTGCCCGCCGAAGTTCAGGAAGCCTATGTCCGGACCATTCGCGGCCTTGAAAATGTCAGTATCCTGCAGCCGGGCTATGCGATCGAATATGACTATATTGACCCGCGCGCATTGACGTCGGCCTTGCAACTCAGGGACGTGCAAGGCTTCTATCTGGCCGGTCAGATCAACGGAACAACCGGCTATGAGGAGGCCGGGGCACAAGGGTTGCTGGCCGGGTTGAACGCAGCGCTGTATGCGCGCGACAGAGCGCCGACGCATCTCAGCAGATCGAGTTCCTACATTGGCGTCATGGTCGATGACCTGACCTTGCGCGGCGTGATGGAACCATATCGGATGTTCACGTCGCGCGCGGAATATCGGCTGTCATTGCGCGCCGACAATGCCGACCAAAGATTGACACCTTTGGGTCTGTCGCTGGGATGCGTAAGCGACACGCGAAAGGCAGCCTTTGAAGACAAACTGTCGCAACTGGACGCAGCGAAAGACAGGCTTCGCGCAGTGTCCTTTACGCCAAGACAGTTGAACTCCGCTGGGCACAAGGTCAGCGAGGACGGGGTGCGTCGGGATGGGTTGACGCTTCTGGGTCTGCCGGGGTTTGATTTTGACGCTGTTCAGGCGCTCGCGCCGGAAGTGGCGGGGATTGAACCAGCGATAAAGGCGCAGATTGCGCGCGAGATGGTTTATCATTCCTATCTTGACCGGCAGGAAGCACAGATCAGGATGCTGCAATCGGACGAAGACAAGCGCTTCCCCGATGGGTTTGATTTCGGCGCCGTTTCAGGTCTGTCGCATGAGCTTGCTGGCAAGCTGACGCGTATCCGTCCAGAGACACTAGCACAGGCCGCGCGGATTGATGGAATGACGCCCGCAGCGCTTGTGCTGTTGTTGTCTCGTTTGCAGGGCAGCGCAAAGCGTGCCTCGGCATGAATGATCATTCTTTGGCAGATCTGGATGTTTCACGTGAAACAATAGCCAAGCTGCGCGCCTATGCAGATCTGATCATCCGCTGGAACCCGAAGATCAACCTTGTTGCGCCGTCGACCATTCCAGAGCTGTGGCAGCGTCATATCGTTGATTCCGCTCAGATTTTCACGCATGCACCACGCGGTGCCCGGCACTGGGTTGATATTGGCTCTGGTGGCGGATTGCCTGGTCTGGTCTGTGCGGTGCTTGCGCAGGACGTCATGCCGCAATGCCGGTTTTCATTGATTGAAAGCGATCAGCGCAAATGCGCTTTTCTGATGACGGCTGCGCGCGAGTTGGGTTTGACTGTTGCCGTTCTGGCAAAAAGGGCCGAGGCCGTCGCGCCGCAACAGGCCGATATTGTCTCTGCGCGCGCATTGGCGCCTTTGCCCGTACTTTTGGGGCTTGTGTGCCGACATTTGCAGCCTGACGGTGTCGCGCTGCTGCCCAAAGGCAAAAACCATGAACAGGAGCTTGCGGCAGCGCGCGCAGAATGGCAGTTTAACGCAACAACCATTGAAAGCCGGACCGATAACCTGGCGCGGTTGCTGATTATAAAGGATATCCTCCGTGGCTGATCGAGCAAAGACACGAATTATCGCTATTGCGAATCAGAAGGGCGGGGTCGGAAAGACAACCACCGCGATCAATCTTTCTGCGGCTCTGGCAGAGGCCGGACAGCGGACGTTGCTGATAGACCTTGACCCACAAGGGAATGCCTCTACCGGGTTGGGCCTGGAGATGGGCGCGCGCAAGTATACAACCTATGATCTGCTTTTTGGCGATGTGCCTGCACGCAATATCGTGCTGGAAACGGCGCAAAGCGGTCTGTGGATTGTTCCGGCGACAACGGATTTGTCATCGGCTGATATTGAACTGATGTCGCGTGCAAGGCGCAGTTATCTGCTGCAAGATGCGTTGCGCCAGAGCGATATTCAAAGCCTTGCCTTTGATTACATTCTGATCGATTGCCCGCCCTCGCTGAACCTGTTGACGCTGAACGCGATGGTCGCGGCGCAGTCGGTACTGGTGCCTTTGCAGGCTGAATTCTTCGCGCTTGAGGGGTTGTCGCAGCTTATGCTGACCGTCCGCGAATTGCGCGAAACGGCCAATGCGCAGTTGCGGATCGAGGGTATTCTGCTGACGATGTATGACCGACGCAACAATCTGGCGCAGCAGGTCGAGGCAGATGCGCGCGGCAATCTGGGGGATCTGGTGTTTAACACGATGATCCCGCGCAACGTCCGGCTGAGCGAGGCACCATCCTATGCTGTTTCGGTCCTGACCTATGATCCCCTGTCGAAAGGGGCCGTCGCCTATCGGGATTTGGCGAGTGAATTACTGAGTAAACACAACAAGTTGCAAAGCGAAGGGGTGGTGTCGTGATGGATCGCAAGGCAGAGCGGCGCGGATTGGGGCGGGGGTTGTCTGCGTTGATGGCAGAGGTTGCAGTCGGGCCAGAGTCGCCGCAGGAAACGCGCGGACGTGAGCAGAAGCTGCCGGTTGAGAAGCTGGTGCCAAACCCGGACCAGCCGCGGCGGCATTTCGATGATACGGCGCTGGCCGAGCTTGCGGCGTCGATCCGCGAAAAAGGCGTGATCCAACCCCTGATCGTGCGCGCGAAGGGCGATGTTTTCGAGATCGTGGCTGGCGAGCGGCGCTGGCGAGCGGCGCAGCGGGCGCAGGTGCATGAAGTGCCCGTGATCGTGCGCGAGTTCACCGATACGGAAGTGCTGGAAATCGCGATTATCGAGAATATCCAGCGCGCGGATCTGAACCCGATTGAAGAGGGCATGGGATATCGTGCGCTGATCGAACGTTTTGGTCATACGCAGGAAAAGCTGGCCGATGCGATGGGCAAGAGCCGGTCGCATATCGCCAATCTGATGCGCTTGCTGAATCTGCCGGAAGACGTCCAGGCGTTGCTGCGGGAGGGCAAGTTGAGTGCAGGTCACGCGCGGGCGTTGATCACGTCGGATGACCCGTCGATGCTGGCGCGCAAGGTCGTGCTGGAAGGGCTGTCGGTGCGGCAGACCGAGACCTTGACCAAGACCGGGCTGGATAAGAAAAAACCATCGAAGTCAAAGGTTTATGAGAAGGACGCCGATACGCGCGTGTTGGAAAACGACCTGTCGGCGGCTTTGGGGATGAAGGTCTTGATTGATTATGACGGTGGCGGCAAGGGTCGGATCACGGTCGAATATCGATCAATGGAAGATCTGGACCGGCTGTGTAAGGTGCTGAGCAACCCCGTCAGAGCATAAGCGCGCGGATCAGGGCGTTCAGGATGGGGCGGCCCTGATCGGTGGCGGCAATATGGGTCGGGCTGTGGGTCAAAAGGCCCTGTTCGACCAGATCGGCAATTCGTGCAGGCGCTAAGGATCCGCCTGCAAGCCGTTGATAACGCCGAATATCCATGCCTTCACGCAGGCGCAGGCTCATCATCAGATACTCGATGGCCTGTTCCTCGGTCGGGATGATGTCGCGTGGGGTTTCGCCATGGCCGCGCGTGTTGACCTGATCGAGCCATGCTTGAGGCATCAGGGGTGTTGATGTCGCATAACGGTCACTGTCCAGCGTCAGGCGGCCATGCGCGCCGGGGCCGATGCCAGCGTAATCGCCATAGCGCCAGTAGATCAGGTTGTGGCGGGATTGCGCGCCATTGCGGGCGTGATTCGAGACCTCATAGGCGGGCATGTCATGGGCGGCGCAGATCTCTTGCGTCATGAGATACATATCGGCGGCGATGTCGTCATCGGGCAGGCCCTTGAGCCCGCCTGCCGCATGGCGCGCGCCGAAGGCGGTGCCTTGTTCGATGGTCAGTTGGTAGAGGGATAAATGATCCACGGCCATCGAGAGGGCTTCGCGGAGTTCCTTTGCCCATGCCTCGGGGGTCTGGTGCTGGCGGGCGTAGATCAGGTCGAAACTGACGCGGGCAAAGGCGTCGCGGGCGATGTCGAACGCCTTGCGGGCTTCAGTGGCACTGTGCAGGCGGCCGAGGCGTTTGAGGTCGGTGTCGTTGAGCGCCTGGATGCCCATGGAAATACGGTTGACGCCAGCATCGGCGAAAGCGCGGAAGCGGGTGGCTTCAACGCTGCCGGGATTGGCCTCTAGCGTGATTTCCAGATCATTGGCGGGGGTCCAGCGGGTCTTGATGCGCTTGATCAGGCTGGCGACCAGATCGGGGTCCATCAGCGAGGGCGTGCCACCGCCGAAAAAGACGGTATTGAGCAGGCGGTTTTCGGTCTGTGCCGCGAGACGGTCAATCTCAGACAGATAGGCGGTTTCCCATGCCTGCTGGTCGATCTGTGCGCTGACATGGGAATTGAAATCGCAATAGGGGCATTTGGACTGGCAGAATGGCCAATGGATATAGAGGCCGAAGCCGCCGTTTTGCCAGTCGTCCATGTTTACCCCTTGAAGGCGGTGACTTCGATTTCGATCAGCATTTCGGGCTTGATCAGGCCCGCGATGACGATGGTGGCGGCGGGGCGGACCTCGCCCATGGCCTCGCCCAAGGCAGGGGTGACTTCTTCCATTAGCGCAGCATCGGTCAGGGTATATTGCACGCGCACGATGTCGTCAGGGGTGAATCCTGCCTCTGTCAGCACCTTGAAGATGGTGGCGAAGCAGTTGCGAGCCTGATCGGCGACGCTTTCGGGCATGGTCATGGTGGCGTAATCATAGCCGGTGACGCCGGAGACGAAGCACCAGTCGCCTTTGACGATGGCGCGGCTATAGCCGAGGGTTTTCTCGAAAGGGGAGCCTGTGGAGATGCGTTTCATGGATTTGGTCCTTGGGTGATGCCGCTGGGGGCTGCCGCCCCCGTCCGGGCTTCGCCCGGACTCCCCCGCGAGTATTTGGGGCAAGATGAAACAGGGGTCACTGGAAAGAGCCCTTCAGCAAGGCTGAAATAGCTGCGCCGCGATGGGAGAGGGCGTTTTTCTCGGCATGGGTCATTTCCGCGAAGGTGCGGGTTTCATTTTCGGGCTGGAACATGGGGTCATAGCCGTGGCCATCCTGCCCGCGACGGGGCCAGACAAGCTGACCATTGGCATGGCCCTCGAAAACTTCGTCATGGCCGTCGGGCCAGGCGAGGACGAGGGTGCAGCAGAAGCGGGCGGTCCAGGGCTCGGGGGCTTGTGCCGCGATCAGCTTGGCGTGGGTTTTTTCCATCGCCATGACGAAATCGCGCCCGGACGGGGTTTCGGCCCAGTCGGCGGTATAGACGCCGGGGGCGCCGTTCAGCGCCGCGACTTCCAGCCCGGAATCATCGGCCAGCGCGGGCAGTCCGGTGGCTTTTGCGGCAGCATGGGCTTTCAGGCGGGCGTTTTCAACGAAGGTTGTGCCGGTTTCTTCTGGCTCGGGCAGGCCGTGTTCCTTGGCGGAGGAGACAGTGATGCCAAGGGGGGCGAGGATTTCGCGAAATTCCGCGAGCTTGCCCGCGTTATGTGTGGCAATCAGCAGCTTGTCGCCCAAAAGTATCCTCATGCGAGCGCGGCTTTCTGGGCAGTGACGAGTTCGGAAACGCCTTTTTCCGCGAGGTTCAGGAGCTGGTCCATTTCCGAGCGCGAGAAGGTCGCGCCTTCGGCGCTCATCTGCACCTCGACCATGCGGCCGGAGCCCAGAAGGATGAAATTGCCATCCACGCCCGCGGTGCTGTCTTCGGCATAGTCGAGATCCAGCACGGGCTGGCCGGCATAGATGCCGCAGGAGATCGCCGCCAGATGATCGGTGATCGGGTCCGAGACGATATCGCCGGCTTTCAGAAGCTTGTTCACCGCAAGACGCAGCGCGACCCAGCCGCCGGTGATCGCGGCGCAGCGGGTGCCGCCATCGGCCTGGATTACGTCGCAATCGATGGTGATCTGACGCTCACCGAGAGCGCTGCGGTCCACGCAGGCGCGCAAGCTGCGGCCAATCAGGCGCTGGATTTCGACAGTGCGGCCCTGTTGCTTGCCGGATGCTGCTTCGCGACGCACGCGGGTATTGGTGGCGCGCGGGAGCATGCCGTATTCAGCCGTGACCCAGCCAAGGCCGGTATTGCGCAGGAAGGGGGGTGTGCGATCCTCGAGCGAGGCGGTGCAGAGAACTTTTGTATCGCCCACCGAGATCATGCAGGACCCTTCGGCATGTTTGGTGACATGCGGTTCGATTGAAACGGGGCGAATTTGGTCTAGATTTCTGCCGGAAGGGCGCATCGGGGTACCTCTTGGTTTCTGAGGCTTCGATACAGGGGGCGGGCCTTGGGATGCAAGCCTGATCGGCCTTGATCCTTGCGCGAAATTGCTGTCCTCTGGGCGTCGCGTCCGTGCTGTCATACCGGAGTGTGAAATGGTCAAACCTGTAGATTCCCGTGTTTTGATGGCCGAGATGACCGACCGCTCGCGCGAGGTGTTCCGCCGCGTTGTGGAGGGCTATCTGCATTCGGGCCAGCCTGTCGGATCGCGCAGTTTGACGCGAGACATGACCGAGAAGGTCTCGGCCGCGACGATCCGTAATGTGATGCAGGATCTGGAATATCTGGGGCTTCTGGGCAGTCCGCATGTGTCTGCCGGACGGGTGCCGACACAGGCAGGGTTGCGGCTGTTCGTCGATTCCCTGCTGGAAGTGGCCCCGCTGGACGATCGCGACCGCGAGAAGCTGGATTCCACTCTGGGCAGCAATGAGCGCGATGTCGCGGGACTGCTGGAGCAAGTGGGCGGAGCATTGAGCGGGATCACGCAAGGCGCGTCGCTGGTGCTGTCGCCCAAGCATGAGGCCGCGGTCAAGCATATCGAATTTGTTTCGCTTTCGCCGGATCGCGCGCTTGTGGTGCTGGTCTTTGCCGATGGGCATGTCGAGAACCGGATTTTCACGCCGCCTGCGGGGATCACGCCTTCGGCGCTGCGCGAGGCGGCGAATTACCTGAATTCGATGATCGAAGGGGCGACCGTGACCTCGCTGCTGGCGCGGTTCAAGACCGAAATCGCGCAGAACCGGCGCGAGATTGATGCGCTGGCCACAAGTCTGGTGGAGCAGGGGCTGGCGGTCTGGGATGGCGAAAGCGCGTCCGAGGCGCGGCTGATCGTGCGGGGGCGGTCAAATCTGCTTGACGAAGGGGCGGCGGCTGAGGATATCGAGCGCATCCGGACCCTGTTTGATGATCTGGAACGCAAGCGGGATATCACCGAGTTTCTGGAACTGACCGAGCAGGGCGAGGGCGTGCGCATTTTTATCGGCGCGGAGAACCGACTTTTTTCGCTGACGGGTTCAACTCTGGTGGTTTCTCCATATATGAACGCCGAGCGCAAGGTGATCGGGGCTGTGGGGGTGATTGGTCCCACGCGGCTGAATTACGGTCGGATCGTGCCGATTGTGGATTATACGGCGCAACTGGTCGGACGGATGTTGACGGACAGGCGCAGCGAATGAAGGAAGAAGGGCAAGACATGGCGGAAGCAAAGGTGACCCCCGAGATGGCAGAGGAACCGCAGGACGCAGCAGAGGCGGCAGCGCTGGACGAGATCAATCCGCTGGAAGCAGAGCTGGCGGATGCGCTGGCGGCGCGGGATGAGATGCGTGACCGGATGATGCGGGCGCTGGCTGATGCCGAGAACAGTCGCAAGCGGGCGGAGAAGGACCGGCGCGATGCGCAGCTTTATGGTGGCGCGCGGATCGCACGGGACATGTTGCCGGTCTATGACAATCTGGCGCGCGCGCTCAATGCGGCGAATGAAGAGACACGGGCTGCTGCTGCCGGTCTGGTCGAGGGGGTCGAACTGACCTTGCGCGAATTGACCAATATTCTGGGCAAGCATGGTGTGGAGCGGATTTGCCCGGAAGTGGGCGATGTGTTTGATCCGCATACGCATCAGGCGATGTTCGAAGCCCCTGTGCCGGGCACGAAGGCGGGCGAGATCATTCAGGTCATGGCCGAAGGGTTCATGTTGCATGACCAGCTGTTGCGCCCCGCGCAGGTCGGGGTTTCGTCAACGCCTGCGTCGCATTGAGTATTTTTGGCAAGATGAAGATCAGGGTTTGCTGAGAGACTTGAGGTCGTAGAGCAGATCCAGAGCCTCTCGCGGGGTAAACTCGTCCGGGTTGATCCGGGCGAGCTTTTCCATCGCGGGGTTGGGGGCTGGCTTGGGGGCCGGGGGTCGGGCCGCGGAGAAGAGGGGCAGGTCGTCGATCACGGCTTTGGGGGAAGTGTCGGTGCCTTGTTCGAGTGCGGCGAGCACTTCGCGCGCGCGGGTGATGACGGCATCGGGGAGGCCCGCAAGGCGGGCCACCTGCACGCCGTAGCTGCGATCTGCGGCACCGCGGCGGACTTCGTGGAGGAAGATGACCTCACCTTCCCATTCCTTGACCGCGACGGTGGCGTTTTCGACGCCCTGCAGGCGACCTGCGAGGGCGGTCATTTCGTGGTAATGGGTGGCGAAGAGGGCGCGGGAGCGGTTCACGTCGTGCAGATGTTCGAGTGTGGCCCAGGCGATGGAAAGGCCGTCATAGGTGGCTGTGCCGCGCCCGATTTCGTCGAGGATGACAAGGGCGTTTTCATCCGCCTGATTGAGGATCGCGGCGGTTTCGACCATTTCGACCATGAAGGTCGAGCGCCCGCGCGCCAGATCGTCCGAGGCGCCCACACGGCTGAACACCTGAGATACAAGGCCGATATGGGCCGAGTGCGCAGGCACATGCGCGCCCATCTGGGCGAGAATGGCGATCAGGGCATTCTGGCGTAGGAAGGTGGATTTACCGGCCATGTTGGGGCCGGTCAGGAGCCAGATTTTCGCCAGTTGGTCGGCGCTGAGGTCGCAGTCATTGGGGATGAAGGGCTGGCCCTGACGGGTGAGGGATTGTTCCACGACCGGGTGGCGGCCTGCGGTGATCTGGAAGGCGCGGGAGGTGTCGAGACGGGGCGCGCACCAGTTTTGCGCCTCGGCAATTTCGGCAAGGGCGGCTGCGAGGTCAAGTTCGGCCAGCGCGCGGGCGGTCTGGGTCAGGGGGGCTGCGTGATCGAGGATCGCGGCGCGCAGGGCGTCGAAATGGTGTTTCTCGATGTCCAGCGCGCGCGCGCCTGCATTGTGGATGCGGGTCTCGATGTCGGAAAGGTCGAGCGTGGTGAAGCGGACCTGATTGGCAGTGGTCTGGCGGTGGATGTAGCGCTGGGACAGCGCGTGCATCTTGTCGGCATGGGTGGTGGTGACTTCGATGAAATAGCCCAGGACATTGTTATGCTTGATTTTCAACGACGGGATGGCGGTGTCCTGCGCGTAATCGGCTTGCATGGACGCGATGACGCTGCGGCCTTCGTCGCGGAGCTTACGGGCATCATCGAGGTCAGTGTCATGGCCGGGGGCGATGAAGCCACCGTCGCGGGTGAGAATTGGGGGTTCTGCGACAAGGGCAGTGTCGAGCAGATCGAGGAGCATGTCATGGCCGGTGAGGGATTGCGCCGCGTCTGACAGGAGTGGCGGCAGGTCGGGCGGGGTGATGGCCGCGATATCCTGCGCGGCTGTGAGCGCGTTGCGGATCGCGGCCATGTCGCGGGGGCCTGCGCGGTCCAGCGCAAGGCGCGAGAGGGCGCGATCGAGATCGGGGACGGATTTCAGGGCGGCGCGCAGATCGGCGCGCAGGCGTGGTTTTCCCCGGAGCGCGGTGACGGCGTGCTGGCGCGCAAGGATCGTGTCGAGATGGCGCGAGGGTGAGGCAAGGCGGCGTTCGAGGAGGCGCGCCCCGGCGGCGGTCACGGTGCGGTCAATGGCGTGCAAAAGCGCGCCTTCGCGCGCGCCGCTGAGCGATTGGGTGAGTTCGAGATTGCGGCGGGTGGCGGCGTCGATCTGCACCAGCGCGTCGGCCTGATCGCGGGCGGGCGGTTGCAGGAGCGGCAGCTTGCCGCGTTGCGTCAGGTCGAGATAGTCGATCAGCGCGCCAAGGGCGGCGCGCTCAGAGCGGGTGAACTGGCCGAAACCGTCGAGGGATTTGACCTTGTAGAGCGTGCAGAGGCGGGTCTCGGCGGCCTGACTGTCAAAGCTTGAAGGAGCGAGGCCGGTGAGGGCGATGTTCAGGTCATCGGCGATGGGGCGGAGTTCTTCGGCCTTGGGGTCGCTCACAAGCAACTCACGCGGGGCGAGGCGCGCAAGTTCAGGCGAGAGGCGCGCGCGCGTGCAGGGGGTGACGCGGATCTGACCGGTGGAGATGTCTGCGAAAGCAAGTGCGCCTTCGTCGCGGAGTTCGGCATAAGCTGCCAAAAAGTTGTGGCGACGAGCGTCAAGAAGCGAGTCCTCGGTCAATGTGCCGGGGGTCACGAGGCGGACGATGTCGCGTTGCACGACAGATTTGGAGCCGCGTTTCTTGGCCTGTTCGGGGGTTTCCATCTGCTCGGCAATCGCCACGCGAAAGCCCTTGCGGATGAGCGTCAGCAGGTAGCCCTCGGCGGCGTGATGGGGGACGCCGCACATGGGGATGTCCTCGCCCAGATGCTGGCCGCGCTTGGTCAGGGCAATATCGAGGGCTTGCGCGGCCGCCACGGCATCGTCGAAGAACAGTTCGTAGAAGTCGCCCATGCGGTAAAAGAGCAGCGCATCGGGGTGTTGGGATTTCACCTCGAGATATTGCTGCATCATTGGGGTGATGGTGCTCACGCTGGCGCCGCTCCTGATTGCGCATTTTGCGCGAAGGTAGCGAAAGGGGCGGGCGGGGGAAAGGGGCGTTGCCCCCTCACCAGCCCTGAAGGGCTGGTTTCACCCCCAGGATATTTGGACAAGACTGAAAGCAGGATTGGGGAGGCTCGACAGGGCCGGGGCGGAGTGTCATTCTGTGGCGGAATTGCAGACAAGGGGGACGCATATGGCGGTCTGGTGTTTCGGGTCGATCAATATTGATCATTTCTATGCGCTGCCGCATCTGCC
>JAFIEL010000066.1 GCA_020832585.1 Natronohydrobacter sp.
GCCGGGCATGGCGCGTCACTGGCCCCTCGGGCGCGATCCGTTTGATCGCTGTCAACAACGGCTCGTAAGCCACTGACATTGTGTGTGCATTTGCGTGCAGGATCATATCTGTCGCGCTGACCCAAGCGACATGCCCGCGCCAGAACAACAGATCGCCCCTTTTCGGCGGTTCACCCTCTGCCAAAGTCACGCCAAGTGCTTGTTTTTGTTGATCACTATCCGCCGGGCAGGGTATCCCGCAGGCATGCAACGCAAGCTGCACAAGGCCCGAACAATCCACCCCGAAAGCACTGTTCCCCCCCCACAGATACGGCGTGCCAAGCAGCGATTCGGCCACGGAAACCGGGTCCGTCGCATGCTGATCAACAGGTTTAAGGTGTTGTTCTGGAAGCCAAAAACCGTCCCGACAACGCAGGAAGCGCCCGTCCTTGCCGGTGATTTCCAACTGCGCATTGAGCGACAGCGCGCCGCGTTCCGGGCTTTTCAGATCCGGCGCGCTGTAGCGATGCGTGGACCGTGCAACTACTTGATGCGTAACAGAAAAATCTGCCCCTAGCGCATCAGATAGCACCCAGCCGCAATAGCCATCCGCCTCGGCCTGAACATAGGCAAAAGCCCCGTCCCGGTCGATCACACAGACCCGCGCACCCTGCAGAATCTGCCGGTCCCGTGGTCCGTCAGGCGACCGCAGAAGATCCACTAAACTATTGCAAACACGCATATTTTCGCCCGCCGTATAGGTCGGGGCGTCGATCTGCCCTTGCAGCGAGATATGCGCGACGCGCCCGCTGAACGGCGTCAGACGCGGGTCGCTCATAGCCCCAGAACGCCCGGCAAAGCCGCGAACAAAGCCCGCGCCCCCTGACCCACACCGCCCTTGGGACGACCCGGCGCCGCATTCGGTTGATAACCATAAATGTCGAAATGGGCGAATCGCGGGCAAACCTCGACAAAACGCTGTAAAAACAACGCCGCTGTGATCGCCCCCGCCATTCCACCAGACGGCGCATTATCCAGATCCGCGATGCCGGGTTCGATCTGCGACTCATAGGCCGGGTGCAAGGGCAACTGCCAGAGCGGATCGCGCACCTTCGCGCTGGCCTCCATCAAAATACGAGCAAAATCAGTATCATGCGTGAAAAACGGCGGCACATCCGGCCCCAGCGCGACCCGCGCAGCCCCGGTCAGGGTCGCCATGCAGATCATCAGATCAGGCGCGTCCTCATCCGCCAGCGCCAACGCATCGGCCAGCACCAACCGCCCCTCGGCATCGGTATTGTTGATCTCGACACTTAACCCCTTGCGCGACATCAGAATATCGCCGGGGCGCATGGCATTGCCAGAGACCGCATTCTCCACCGCAGGCACCAGAACGCGCAATTGCACCGGCCAGCCCTGCGCCATGATCATATGCGCCAGCCCCATCACGGTCGCAGCCCCGCCCATATCCTTTTTCATCAACCCCATAGAGGCACCGGGCTTCAGGTTCAGCCCGCCCGTATCGAAGCAAACCCCCTTGCCCACCAGCGTCAGGCGCGGTCCGGCCTCGCCCCAGCGCAGATCCAGCAAGCGCGGGCTGCGCTCTGACGCGCGGCCGACTGCATGGATCAGCGGCAGATTTTGATAAAGAAGATCATCACCATAGATGACAGAAGCCGTTGCGCCATGCTCATGCGCCAGCGCCATAAACGCCGCTTCCAGTTCTTCCGGACCCATATGTGACGCGGGGGTGTTGATCAGGTCGCGGGTCAGGATCTCGCCAGTTACAATGGCGTTCAGCCAGGCGAGGTCCACGCCCTCCGGCGCGATCATCCGGGCAAGGGCGGGCGCATCCCCTTGGCGAAACTGACGAAACTCATAGCCTCCCAGACACCAGCCAAGGGTTTCTTCGGCCAGCGCATCGGGATCAAGCGCGTGGTGCAGCCGATAGGTCTGCGCAGGCAGTTTCGCGCGTGCACCGCCCAGACAGAAGCGTGTGCGCGCCCGGTCGCGTGCGGTGCCGCGCCCGACAGCTGCATGGCTTAACACACCGTCCGCATCGGGAACCAAGGCGATCTGACCCGACCGTGCCGTAAAACCGACACTTTCCAGAAAGGCGCGCACCCGTTTGGGCTGCATGTCGGTCCAGTCTGTCAGGCGCTCTGCCTCGACCAGATGCAGGTCCACAGCGCTGCTGGTTTCTGTCGCGAAAAGGTCGGCCCTGAAAGTCAGTTGCGCGCTCATGCCAGTGATCCGGTTGTTGTTTTCCGCCAGAGCCTAGACCAATCGCGTGCCAAAGGACAACGCGATATGTGACAGGAGCCGGGGCGCGCAGACAGAAGCTGAATTGACCTTGTGGCGCAGCAGGTCTAAAGGAGACTAAAACATACAAGGAATTGAATATGATCGCGCGCGGGTCGCCCAGTCTGTCCGATGAGTTCCTGCCCGAGAGCTTCTCGATCCTGAAGCGGGGATACAAGGGACGGGAATTGCGGGCGGATGCGCTGGCCGGACTCACCGTCGCGATTGTCGCCCTGCCCTTGTCGATGGCGATTGCCATTGCCTCGGGGGTAGGGCCAGAGCGCGGGCTGTATACGGCGATTATCGGCGGGTTTCTGGTCTCGCTACTGGGCGGGTCGCGGTTTCAGATCGGGGGGCCAGCGGGGGCCTTCATCGTGCTGGTTTCGGCGGCGGTCATGCAGATCGGGCTGACCGGGCTTATTCTGGCGACCTTCATTTCCGGGTTTTTCCTGATCGCAATAGGCGCGCTAAGGCTTGGAAATTACATCAAGTTCATCCCTTTCCCGGTGACGGTCGGATTTGCGGCCGGGATCGCGGTCATCATCATTGCAAGTCAGATCAAGGATTTCTTCGGTCTGCAGATGATGGGGACAGAGCCTGCCGAGATCCTGCCTAAACTGCAGGCGCTATGGGATGCGCGCCTGACTGTCAGTCTGCCTGCAACGCTGGTGGCGCTGGGCACGATGGGGGTGATTCTGGGGCTGCGGAAGCTTCGGCCCGGCTGGCCCGGCATGTTGATCGCTGTCGCCTTGGCAGGGCTGCTGGCCGCACTGGGAGTGCCGGTCGAAACCATCAGCGACCGGTTCGGGGAATTGCCGCGCAGCCTGCCTGCGCCTGCGCTACCGGTGCTCAGCCCCGATCTGATATGGGCGGCATTGCCCTTCGCTGTGGCTTTCGCGTTGCTGGGCGCGATCGAGTCGCTTCTGTCAGCGGTGGTCGCGGATGGCATGACGGGCCAGCGCCACAAGTCCAATGCCGAACTTGTCGGGCAGGGGGTCGCGAATATCGGCTCGGCCATTTTCGGGGGATTCTGCGTGACCGGCACGATTGCGCGCACCGCGACCAATGTGCGGGCGGGCAGTCATGGGCCTATCTCCGGCATGTTGCATGCGGTGTTCCTGCTGACCTTCCTGCTGATCGCCGCGCCGCTGGCAGGCTATATTCCGCTGGCCGCACTTGCCGGGCTGCTGATGGTCGTGGCCTGGAACATGATCGAGAAAGAGGAATTCCTGTCGCTATTGCGCGTAACGCGTGCAGATGCGGCGGTGCTGCTGATCACCTTCCTGCTGGTGGTGTTCCGCGATCTGACCGAAGGGATCATCGCGGGCACCGCGCTGGGCGGGGCGGTTTTCATCCGGCGCATGTCAGAAGCCGCGAAAATCGAGGCCGTCATTCCCGAGACGCCCTATGATCCGGCCTCGCAACAGCGCGGGGTTGTGGTCTATCGGTTGCGCGGGGCGTATTTCTTTGGTGCAGCCGCGACACTGGCGCGCACGCTGGACCGGGTGTCGGACCTGCCACATACGCTGATCGTGGATTTCTCGAAAGTGCCCTTCGTCGATACCAGCGGCGCGCATTCCTTCGCCACACTGGCCGACAAGCTGGCGCGCAATGATTGCAAGCTGGTGATTACCGGTGCGCAGCCCGAGATTCGCAAGGTGCTGCGCTCGCAACTGCGTCATCACAAGAATGTCGCATGGCGGCCCAGTGTCGAGACGGCGCGGAGTGATTTCGCCACAGCCAGCGCGCCGGTGGCGTGATCTAGTTGTCGGGCATCATCGAGGAATGATGCTCGATGATCTTCCAGTCGTCATCTTGTTTGCGATAGACGAAGGTGAAGCGCCCGATCATATGGTGTTTCACACCGTCGATTGTCGTCTCGAAGGTATAGACGCCGGAATTGATCGCAATCGGGTCATAGAGGCTGACATTCTGGTGGATGATCGCGCCCTTGGGGTTCAGTTTCAGGAAATCGGCGAAATAGTCCTCGATGGCTTCCGGGGTCTGGCGCACTTCCTTTGACAAGGTCGGCAGCAGCGTTGCATCATGCGCGTAAAGTTCTGCGACCTGTTTGGGATCGCCGGTTTGCAGAGCGTCGTTCCAGACGTGAAACAACTGTGCGATTTCCCGGCGTGTTGCTTCCCTCTGGGGCATATGTCTGTTCCTCTGGTCGTGGATCGGCGCAATGTATGATCGTAAATGCCTACAAGTCTCACAAACGCTTGACCAGACCTTTTCAGTCGTGAGCCATGCCTTCCGAATATGACGAAATTCCGATCTGCCCGCTATGCGACCGGCCAATCACACCCGATGCGCCGCAGAGCCTGCATCACCTTGTGCCCCGGTTGCGCGGTGGCAAAGGCGGCCCGGTGGCGCTGTTGCATCACATCTGCGGCCTTATGTAGCAAGCGCACCAACAATCTAGCTGACTTTTGCGCCCCTGTGAATCATCATAACCCCATGACACGCAGGTATTTTCGTCCACTCAAGCGCCAGACCGTAATCGACACGCTGCACTTTGTGCGTCAAGAAATGGTGCGCGAAGAACGTGATGGGCTTGAGCATGTAGACCACTTGCTGCGCATGTACGGGGCAGAGCCTATGGCGCTGAACATGCCACGCAAGACGCCCAAGTTCTTTGCGAGGGGTGAGCTTCGCAGGCTTGTCCTTGAGGCGCTGCGGGACGGGCCAAGAACGGGCAGGCAGATTGCAGATTATGTTCAGGCAGCGCGGCCAGATTTGCCTGATGGACATGCGTACAAGCGGATTTATGTCTGCATTTGGGGACTGAGAAAACGAAGCCTGATCGAGAGCGCTGGACGCTTGTGGTGGCTTAGATCATAAAAGGGTCGGTGGGCCTCCCTCCCACCTTCCCGTTAGCGCAGAAGCCTCATTGCGACCTCTGCGGCTTTCGGATGAACTTCACCACGAAGCACTTCTCCCACCCTGTGGGTATTGGTGCCCAGCAACTGTGCAACGTGGTTGTACTTTGTGCCACGTTTGCGCAAAACATGCGCGGTAACGGCCTCGTCAAAATTCAAGGCCTTGCGCTCAATTGCTATTGGGTTCAGTTCTACACCCGTGATAGGGTGACGGATAGTTGCCATGGGAATATCCTCCTTTGGCAGCTTTGGGCTAAGATGCGACAACATCAGGAGCCCGTGGTCCCCGCAGTAGCGCTGCGAGGTATCGCCTGCCGGACACCGAGTGCGAATCGGTTGTCCGGCATAGGCAATATCGTTGTAGCATTCACAGGGAGAGTCAATAATTGGTTGTCGATATGGCAGCATCCCCAATCTGTAGGGTCAAGCCGCGCGCTGCCAGTAGCCCTTCCAGTTGCGGCTGACAGGCGCGCCCATCGAGTTCGCGACTAGACGATGTGCCAGTTCGCCATTGTCAAAGCGGCGGCTATCTTCCAGCCATGCAGCGTGGTTCGCGTACTGATACAGGTACTGCGGGCTAACGTGGTGGTGCTGGCCTGAAACCATCCGGCGCAGGCGCGAGAAGTAGCTTTCCGCCCAGTTGGTATGCTTGCCATGGTCGCTGTAGAGTTCGCTGTGGTTCACACGGTCAACTTCCCATGCGGCGTGCAGCATGTCCCAGTGGCTTGCCTCATCGGCTGACATGGTGGCCAAGCGACAAACGTTCTCGCTTGCCAGCGCCACGCCTTCCGCTTCGCTCAGCGCCACGAAAGGCAGGGTGCGGCCTTCGCGCTCACGCAGGGCGATCACGACACGGCGCTTGCCCGTCTGGTTCACTTTTAAGCGACGGTCCTTGCGGTCTGCCTTCTTGTTCTCGGGGCGAATGTGACCGCCGAAATATGCGCCATCAATCTCGACATGGCCTGTCAGGACTTCCCCGGTCTGCACTTCCTGCGCCATAGCTTCGCGCAGCTTGTGTGCCAGCACGAAGGCGGTCTTGTACTGGCAATCCAGATCGCGGGAAAGCTGGACCATGGAAACGCCCTTAGCAGCGTTGACGATAATGCAGATCGCGGCCAGCAGGTCCACAAAGTCCATTTTGCGGCTGGCAAAGATCGTGCCGCTGGTCACGCTGAACTGGTGCGCGCATGCCTTGCACTTGAATTTGCGACGGGTGGTGATCTTGTAGGTCTCAACGCATCCGCACTGGGGGCAGATCGCTTCGCCATCAGTCTCAGGCCAGCGCATTTTGCAGAACGTTTCATATGCCGCAACTTCGCCGCCCTTGTAGATCGCCTTGAGGCTCAGGGTGCGCGATGCTGCTGAAAGTAGAAAATGCTGTGCCATTGTCACTATCTCCGCTACCTTAGTAACGTATATAGTGCGTTGACGTATCGTGCGCAAGGACATATGTAACGCATACAGTGCTTTTATTAACATAGGTGACGCATGCCAGAGAAAACCGATTGGGAGGCCTTCGCGGCGAACATGCTTAAGGCTGAACTCAAGCGCAAAGGGGTGACCTATGCGCAGCTTGCTGAGCTTGTTGGAGACAAAGAGGTGAACATCCGCAACAAATTATCGAGAGGGAAGTTCACGGCGGCATTTCTTCTGGAATGCTTGTGTGCTATAAAAGTTGGGAGGATCGAACTTGACCAATGACACAAAAAAGCGAGCAAAAGCAAGGCAATAACATGCGTTCATGGCTTCTCGTCATGACGTCATTTGCAATTGTGTTTGCCGCCTTGTCAGGCATCCGTTCAATTAGCCTGCCCGCCGCGCTAGTCGTCGCCATCGTTGTTGTTGTTGCTGGGATCATCTTTCTCAAGGCTGTCAAATAGACCGCCTTGAACATAAGGTCTTTTTATCTCGTGAACGCGCTGTACCACCCGCTCCTTCGGTCGCCATACGCCTCCAATCTTTTCTTCGGTCACCGCCAGGTCGACATTCATCACGATGCCTTGTGAAAGGGGTACATCCAAGCGTCCCTCCACGAGGTCGCGCAGAAAGCTCTCATCTTGTATTGGCGCGCCAAACGACCCGCCTCTAGTCTGAAAACCCCACCTTCGATTGGTGAGCGCAGCTAAGACCGGGCGAACCAAGATAACGTCAATTCTCTCTGTAACGATACGTTCTTCCGGCTCTGAGGCGTCATCTAACTCTCTCTTGGTCGGGAACGACTCGCGCGGGATAATGAAGGTTGGCCTGCCGCCCTCACCAGACATGGCTCCAGCGCCAGTAACATCGGGATCAGATTTCAGAGCATCGTAAACTTCTACGGCTTCCTCTTTCCCGGCGCTTCCTTGAAGAATGGCAGCAATGCGCTCGGCAATATCGAGTATTTCCTCGTCCGAAAGCAACTGCACCTCTGCCGGAGCCTCTGGCCCCTTTAGATAGTCGAGTACCTCACCCACACCCCACGCGACAGATTCCTTCAGGACGAAAAAAAGCGCCGCCCCCACGGCTCCGATTATGAGCGTCCGAAGGTCGGTTCCAACCTTCATTTTGATAAAGCTCTTGATTTTTTGACTTCCCGGCTTTGAACTTTCAAGTTCAATCGTCCAGTCGCCCATCGGGTCGACGCTATGCCCGATGGCTTTTATCATGCGTGACCATGCCAGCGATGCATTCGCGGCTGCTTCGAGATCAAGCCTAGAGCCCTGCTTTAGCTCAACATAAAGAGTAATGGATGCTTCTGTCATGCCTGCTGGTTGCTACAAAACAGCCGAACAGTGGAGTCATTTTTTTGCAGCTTTTTTGGTCTGGTGCGTTTGCTACATAAGGCCGCACATCTGCCATCGCGAGATTCACGCCACGCTTTCAGAAACCGAACTGGCGCGCAGCTATGCCACGATCGAGGCATTGCGCAGCCATCCGCGTCTGGCAAAATTCATCGCATGGGTCGCACAACGCCCGCCCGAGTTCGCCTCCAGAGTGCCGGGGCGACGAAGACTGCGTCGGCGTTAGCGTGTCGTTAAGGTCTGGCTGGCAAACTCCATCGCGTCAGTATGGAAGATGTCATGCAACAATGTCAGATTGAGGATCAGACCCGGCAAGCGGATATGCGCAAGGCCCGAATTGCCGCGCGACAGGCCCGTGTCGGCATCATCGCAAACGCGACAACGATTCCGTTGCCCGCGCATCCGCCGCGCGAAGTCTGGACAAGATGGCCCAAATTGCGCTCAAGCCGCCGTCACGGGGCCGAAAGCTTTGCCGTGCGGGATGAACCGGCGTCAGTTGATCCGGTGTTGTCGGGAGAACTGCTGAAAGATCTGCGACGCGATCTGTGCGCGCAGCAGCCTGTTGAAACGCCAGTCACAAATGCCTTTGAGCCCCTGTTGTCTGATCCATCCTTTGCACCGCCGCCGACCCGGACGTCACCGGTCATCCTGTTGGCGTCGTGTGTTCTCGCCGGTGCTCTGGGGTTGATTGCCTTGTCGTTGATACTGAGCTGAAAAAAGGCACGCCGCACGCTGGCTTCGCGCCTGAGTATGCTCAGAACAGCGTCGACCCTGCGCGCGATGTGCCGGATTCGCGGTGCCCTTGCCAAGGGGGCGTCCCGCGCTGGTGGCAGGAAACTGCGCGTTCACTCTGGCCTTTCGCTGCGGCGTCCTTCCAGATTGGGGGCCTCGCTGTTCAGTGCGCTGGCTTCGCGTCAGAGTGCTCCCAGACCAGAGTGCTCCCAGACCAGCGCGAACCCTGCGCGCGAAATGCCGGATTCGCGGTGCCCTTGCCAAGGGGGCGCCCCGCTCTGGTGGCAGGAAACTGCGCGTTCACTCTGGCCTTTCGCTGCGGCGTCCTTCCAGTTTGGGGGTGCCTTGCTGCTGAGTTTCAGTGAGTCCATCATGTGAGTCCCGGTTCTGACTGTGCATTCATGAACAGCACCGGTTCAGGACTGTCTGTTGATTTTCGGGGTGCAAGGGCTGATCTAATCGGCAATCGCTTCTCAAGAATGAAAGCTGCACGCATGTCCATTCGTCCCACACTCGAAGCCCGCAAGGCCCAACCCACGCTTGAAGGCGCAGGCGTCCATCTGCACCGCGCTTTCGGGTTTCACGACCCATCGGAGCTTGACCCGTTCCTGCTGTTCGACGATTTCCGCAATGAGATCCCCGAGCACTACCTGCGCGGCTTTCCATGGCATCCGCATCGCGGGATCGAGACCATTACCTATGTTCTGGCTGGTGAGGTCGATCACGGGGACAGCCTTGGCAATACCGGCACGCTGGGTGCAGGTGATGTGCAATGGATGACGGCAGGTTCCGGTATCCTGCATCAGGAAATGCCGCGCGGAAATGCCAAGGGTCAGATGCACGGCTTCCAGCTTTGGGCCAATCTGCCCGGCGCGCTGAAGATGACCGCGCCGCGCTATCAGGATGTGAAAGGCAAGGATATTCCCGAGGTCATTGATGATGACGGTACCAAGGTGCGTGTTGTCGTGGGTGAGTTCTGGGGCAAACGTGGTCCCGTGGACGGAATCGCCGCAGATCCGCAATATCTGGACATTTCGGTTCCGCCCGGTGTGCGCAAGACGTTCAAGGTCGATACATATCGCCGCGCCTTTGCCTATGTCTTTGCCGGATCGGGGGCGTTCGCGGATGCCTCTGCGCCGACCGGGGTTCTGCTGGAAAAAGAGGTCATGGGTGAGGAGGTGAACATCCGCGACATGTCTGGCGACCGCACCTTGATCCGGTTTGGAACGGGTGATGAGGTGACAGTTCAAGCCGGTGAGGAAGGGGTGCGCTTTCTTCTGATCTCGGGCGCGCCGATTCAGGAACCTGTGGCCTGGCACGGGCCCATCGTGATGAACACGCAGGCTGAAATCCAACAGGCGATGCGCGATCTGCGCAACGGCACTTTCATCCGACCTGCGCATTAAGCTGTGCCGCGCCCCTGTTCGATCGGGGCGCGGCAGTTTATCTGAGGCATGTCCAGCGGATCGGGGGAAACATGCAGCGCGCGATTATCAGGGTTTCAGGTCCGGATGCCTCGGGGTTTCTGCAGGGGCTGGTGACGAATGACCTGCGTGCCCTGCCGCAGGCGGGGATCCTCTATGCGGCGCTTCTGTCGCCGCAAGGGAAATATCTGGCGGATTTCTTTCTGGTCGCCGATGGCGAGGACATCCTGATCGATGTCGCGGAGAGTCTTGCGGAGGATGTCTTGCGGCGTCTGAGCCTGTACAAGCTGCGCTCTGCCGTGACGGTCATGCGCGAGGAACTGCCGGTCAGTCGCGGCACTGGCCCGACCCCCGAGGGCGCGCTTGTCGATCCGCGCCACCCGACATTGGGCTGGCGTCTTTATGGGGTGGCCTTGCCAGAGGATGGCACTGATTGGGCGGCGTTGCGTGTCGCGTATTGCATACCCGAGACCGGGATTGAGCTGATCCCCGACGAGACCTTTATTCTGGAAGCAGGGCTTGACCGATTGAACGGCGTTGATTTCCGCAAGGGCTGTTATGTCGGTCAGGAAGTGACCGCGCGGATGCATCACAAGACCGAATTGCGCAAGGGGTTCGTCACGGTCGACATATCTGGTCCTGCCGAACAGGGGGCGGAGATTCTGGCTGGCGGTAAACCCGCCGGGCAGGTTTTCACGCGTTCGGGGGATCGCGCGATAGCCTATCTGCGGTTTGATAGGGCCGGTGATGCGATGATGGCCGGCGAGGCGAAAGTTATCTGGCACCCGGCGCGCGAAGCGGGTTGATTGCCTCTGTGCGACCATGTTAGCCCTACCAGAAAAATGGGGCTCAAATGGCGTCCATGAAGGATCTGACACAGTCGAGTCTGGCCGGGCCCCTGCTGGCGCTCGCGGCTTTTGCCCTGTTTTCTGCGCATGATGTGATCGTCAAGTTTCTGGGCGAAAGCTACAGCCCGGTGCAGATCGTGTTTTTCAGCGTCCTTCTGGGATTGCCCTGGGCCATGCTGATGTTGATGCGCGATCCGACGGATGGCAATCTGCTGCCGCGTCGCCCCGGCTGGACGGCATTGCGCACGGGGGCTGCGGCCATCACGGCGCTGAGCGTGTTCTATGCTTTCTCGGTTCTGCCCATGGCGCAGACCTATGCGATTCTGTTTGCTACGCCCTTGCTGATCACGATCCTGTCGGTGCCGATGCTTGGTGAACGGGTTGGTCCCCGGCGCGCGGCAGCGGTTGTTGTGGGGCTGTTGGGCGTTCTGATCGTCCTGCGTCCCGGCGAGGGGGATGGTCTGGGGCTTGGCCATCTTGCGGCGCTGGTCGGGGCGGGGTGCAGTTCGCTTGCCTCTATCATCGTGCGCAAGATCGGTCAGGAAGAGCGCAATGTCGTGCTATTGCTGTATCCGATGATGGCAAATCTGGTGCTGATGGGGCTTGCATTGCCCTTCGTCTACAAGCCCATGCCGCTTGCGCATTTTGGCGGGCTTGCGTTGATGGCGACCCTGGCGATCGTGGCCAGCATGTTCGTGATTGCGGCCTACAAGCGCGCTGCGGCCTACAAGATCGCGCCGATGCAGTATTCGCAGATGATCTGGGCGGTGATTTTCGGCGCGTTGTTTTTCGGCGAGGGGGTTGATCTCTATACCATCCTTGGGGCCGTCGTGATCATTTCCAGCGGCATTTACATCGTGATGCGCGAGGAAAAGGCGAATGTGTCGGAAAACCGGCCCGTTCTGGCCACCCGCACCCGTAATGAAACCGGCACTTACCCCCGCGCCAGCCAGCTCGGCAAGCTTGACGATCCGGATCAGGACAAGTCCTGAACTTTGGCCCCGAATTCTGGCACTGAGCGCGGCGCAGCGGCAACGCCCTTGCACTGACGGCGAAAAATACGCCGCGCATGCTGGTCAGGTGGCAGGACTGGCGCTAAAGACTGGCGCAGACTGTGGAAATGGGGCAAGCGATGCACAAGCATATCCGCCCGCAAACCGGGATCATGGAGATTGCGCTCTATCAGGGCGGGACGTCCAAGATCGCGGGGCGCGATGATGTGGTGAAACTCTCGTCGAACGAAAATCCGTTCGGCGCAGGCGATCTGGCGCGGCAAGCCTATGCCCGCGCAGGCCATGACCTGCATCGCTACCCTTCGACCGACCATGCCTGTCTGCGCGCGGCGCTGGGGGCCCGGTTCGGGCTGGACCCTGCGCGCATCATCTGCGGGGCCGGGTCGGACGAGATCATCACCTTCCTGTGTCAGGCCTATGCCGGGCCGGGCGATGAGGTGCTGTATTCGCAGCATGGGTTCCTGATGTATCGCATCTCGGCTCTTGCTGCCGGGGCGACACCTGTTGTCGCGCCCGAGCAGGAGCGCACGACTGATGTCGATGCGATTCTTGCTGCGGCGACCAAGCGCACGCGGCTGGTGTTTATCGCCAATCCGAACAACCCCACCGGCACCATGATCCCGATAGAAGAAATCACACGCCTGGCCGAGAACCTGCCCCGGCAAGCGCTGCTGGTTCTGGACGGGGCCTATGCCGAATATGCCGAAGGCTATGACGGTGGTGCCGCGCTGGTTGATGCGCGCGAGAATGTGGTGATGACGCGCACCTTTTCGAAGCTCTACGGGCTTGGCGGATTGCGCGTGGGCTGGGGCTATGGCCCGCAACATGTGATCGATGTGCTGAACCGCGTGCGGGGCCCGTTCAACCTGTCCAATGTGCAACTGGACGTGGCAGAGGCGGCGCTGGGCGATGCCGCCCATATCGCGCGTTCGCTAAGCGAGAATGCGCGGCTGCGCGACTGGCTGGCGGACAAACTGACGGAAACCGGCGTTGCCACGGATCGCAGCCATGCGAATTTCGTCCTGGCGCGGTTTCGGGACACGGAACAGGCCAGCGCCTGCAACGCGGCCCTGCTGGTCGAGGGGCTGATCGTGCGGCAGGTGGCAAGCTATGGTCTGCCCGAGTGTCTGCGCATCACCGTAGGTGACGAATCCGCCTGTCGCCGCGTTGCTTATGTGATCGGCACATTCATGGAGACCCAGCGGTGAGCGCGCTGTATGAGCGCGTCGCTTTTGTCGGTCTGGGGCTGATCGCATCTTCCATGGCCCATGCGATTCGCCGCGCCGGGTTGGCAAACAGCCTGACCGGCACAGCGCGTTCGGCCGAGACTCGCGCCATCGCTGCAGAAATCGGCTTGGTCGATCAGGTTTTTGACACTGCCGCCGAAGCCGTCGAGGGCGCTGATCTGGTCGTGCTCTGTGTGCCCGTGGGCGCGATGGAGGCTGTGGCGCGCGAAATCGCCCCGCATCTGGCCCAGGGGGTGACGATCACGGATGTCGGATCTGTCAAGCAGGCCGTTATTGACGCGGTCGGCCCACACCTGCCGCAGGGCACTCATTTCATTCCGGGCCATCCGCTGGCCGGCACCGAACATTCCGGCCCGCGTTCGGGCTTTGCCGAATTGTTCGACAATCGCTGGTGCATCCTGACCCCGCTGGAGGGCGGTGATCCAGGCGCGCTTGAGCGTTTGACGCGGTTCTGGCAGGGTCTGGGCGCGAATGTCGATCTGATGGACGCGCCGCATCATGATCTGGTGCTGGCCGTGACCAGTCACACGCCGCATCTGATCGCCTATACGATGGTGGGTGTCGCCGATGATCTGCGTCGCGTGACCGACAGCGAGGTCATCAAGTATTCCGCCGCCGGTTTTCGCGATTTCACCCGGATCGCGGCGTCTGATCCGACCATGTGGCGCGATGTTTTCCTGACCAACAAGGAGGCGACGCTCGAGATCCTCGGGCGCTTCACGGAAGAGCTGTTCGCGCTGCAGCGGGCGATTCGGCAGGGGGACGGTGATCTGCTGCACGCGTATTTCACGCGGACAAGGACGATTCGGCGTGGTATCATCGAGGCCGGGCAGGATACGGACGCCCCCGATTTCGGGCGCGCAAAGACAAAAACAACGGGCTGACAGGGGCAGAGGCATGAAGAAAAGCACAGCAATCCTATGCGGGCTGACACTGGTCATCCTGATGGGGTGCAGTTCCGAGCGTCGCGTTGACCGCGCCGCGCCGCAAGCATCCGGGTTGAACGCTTCGGCGCAGTCGGGGGGGCTGCTGAGCCGCATGAACCCGTTGCGCAATGTGTCGTTTCGTGGCCAGCCTTCGCGGGCAGTCACCGGCCCGCGGCCCTCCGGGCGGCTATGTGGCGTTCCGGGGCTGGCAGGAGAGGTCATCCCGCCGATCACCTCGCAGGTGGCGGGTTGCGGTGTGGATGCACCAGTGCGTGTGACGCATGTCGAAGGCGTGAAGCTCTCGCAGGCGGCAGTCATGGATTGCGAAACCGCCGCGGCCCTGCACCGCTGGGTCAAGACCGGCGTCAAGCCTGCCGTGGGGCGCAAGGGCGGGGGCGTCAACGAGTTGCGGGTCGCTGCGCATTATGTGTGCCGCCCGCGCAATCATCGGGCAGGGGCGTTGGTTTCGGAACATGGTCGCGGGCGCGCGATCGACATCAGCGGCATCATTCTGGCCGATGGGACCGAAATGAACGTGCTGCGCGACTGGCGTGGCTCGAGGCATTCCTCGACCTTGCAGCAGATCCACCGCGCAGCCTGCGGAACCTTCGGCACGACTCTCGGACCGGGCTCTGACGGGATGCATGAGGACCATTTCCACTATGATACCGCACGCCATCGCAACGGGCCCTATTGTCGTTAAGCCCTTCGTCACATGGAGTTTTCGCCCTCCATCATATTTTTTTCATCATTGGGTGATTTTGTATCTTGCGGAGCGTGTCGGTAGTATCTA
>JAFIEL010000067.1 GCA_020832585.1 Natronohydrobacter sp.
GATGCTGGGCACTCTCGTCGATTTCGAGACCTTCGTGCCTGTGGCCAATCGCTGAAGGGGGGAGAGATGGAAACCTATACCTGGCTCCGCGCTTTCGCCGATAGCTGGCATCTGCTGTTCATGTTCTGCTTCTTCATCGGGGTGTTCATCTACATTCTGCGTCCCGGCGCGAGCAAGGTGCATGACGAGACCGCGAACTCGATTTTCCGCAATGATGACAGACCAGAGGGGGACGACACCGCCCCCCGGATGGGACGTCGCCAAGATCCGAAAGAGGCCCGCTGATGGCTGACAATTCTGAAAACAAGGTTACGCCTGCGTCGCGGCAATACCCCGATCCGGCGGTCAAGCTGAAGCAGGATCCGCCGACCACGGGCCATAGCTGGGACGGGATCGAGGAATATGACAACCCCATGCCGCGCTGGTGGGTCTGGATCTTCATCCTGACCGTAATCTGGTCGGTCGGATACTGGATCGCCATGCCAGCATGGCCGGGGATTCAGCAGGCGACCTCTGGTGTGCTGGGCTATTCCTCGCGCGCCAATGTCGCGTCCGAGATCGCCGAGTTCGAGGCCCGCAACGAGCAGTTTTTCGTTCAACTGGTCGAGACCGATCTGGATGCGATCCGCGACAATGACGAATTGCATCGTTTCGCGATCAACGCAGGTGGTTCAGTGTTCCGTGCGCAATGCTCGCAGTGCCATGGCTCGGGCGGTGCGGGTGTTCAGGCCAGCGGGTTTCCGAACCTGCTGGACGATGACTGGCTCTGGGGTGGCACGATGGACGATATCGTGACCACGATCGCATGGGGTATCCGTAACGAGGAATATCCCGATACACGCTATTCGGCGATGCCCGCTTTCGGCGCGGATGGGCTTCTCAGCAATGAGGAAATCGATCAGGTCGTCGCGCATGTTCTGTCGCTGTCTGGCGCTGATCACGATGCGACCCTCGCATCAGCCGGGGCCGAGGTTTTCGAGATGAACTGTGCTTCTTGTCACGGCGAAGGCGGTGAAGGCGATTACTTCATCGGTGCTCCGGCCCTGAACAATCAGGTCTGGCTCTATGGTGGATCACCTGAGGCAGTACGCGAGTCGGTCTATTATTCGCGGTTCGGCGTTATGCCGGGCTTCGAGAATCGTCTGCGTGACGCGGAAATCCGGGCGGTAGCGGCTTATGTCCACCAGTTGGGTGGCGGGCAGTAACGCCCCAAGCATCACAAGATTGCGGGCCCCTGCAGCGTTGCAGGGGCCCGTCTTGTTTTGAGGCCGCTGCGACATGGTGTCCTCTGTTGGATAGAAGCGTAAATGATTTGATCTGGGTCAAGGCAAACAGCGCGGACAATCGACATGACAACACTGCGCCCTGTCGAAGGGCATCACCGGCCTCCGTTATCCTGTTCGCGCGTGTTGTCGGAGGCCGGTGTCTCACGCGCCCCACTCATCCCCCCGGCGACCTGCGTCATCTTGTCCAAAGGTGTATTCAGGACTTCGGTTTTGATTCAGGTCAAGGCTGCGCGAGGCCGCGCATGGGATGAGAAACCTAGCTGATTGCAGGAGTGATTTCAGGTGAATGCGCAAGACCCAACCCCGCCCAGCCTCTATGCCGCGCGCGAACCGATCTTCCCACGCCGGGTGAGCGGCAGCTTCCGCACGATGAAATGGTGGTTGCTGGCTGTGATGCTGGGCATCTATTACCTGATTCCGTGGATTCGCTGGGACCGTGGGCCGGAAATGCCCAATCAGGCGGTCTTGCTTGATCTGGGCAATCGGCGTTTCTTTTTCTTCATGGTCGAAATCTGGCCGCATGAATTCTATTTCGTGGCGGGCCTGCTGATCATGGCGGGGATCGGGCTGTTCCTGTTCACCTCGGCGCTGGGCCGGGTCTGGTGCGGGTATGCTTGCCCTCAGACCGTCTGGACGGATCTGTTCATTCAGGTGGAGCGCTGGATCGAAGGGGATCGCAACGCGCGTCTGCGTCTGCATCGTCAGCCCTGGAACGGGGAGAAAATCCGCAAATACGGGTTGAAATG
Organism: Natronohydrobacter sp.; assembly: GCA_020832585.1. Lineage (GTDB taxonomy): Bacteria > Pseudomonadota > Alphaproteobacteria > Rhodobacterales > Rhodobacteraceae > Roseinatronobacter. Next base: position 2,033 of record JAFIEL010000067.1, read on the forward strand.
GACAGCTTGGTTCCTGATCGGGATGGCCACGGGTGGGGCCTGGGTGTTCTATTTCGCCGATGCGCCGACTCTTCTGGTTGACCTGTTCACTGGGCAGGCACATCCGATTGCCTATCTGACCGTCCTGGTGCTGACGATGACGACCTTCTTGTTCGGCGGGTTTTTCCGGGAACAGGTCTGCATTTACGCTTGTCCCTGGCCGCGGATTCAGGCCGCGATGATGGATGAGGACACGATCACCATCGATTACCGCCATTGGCGGGGCGAACCGCGCGGCAAGCTGAAAAAGGGTGAACTCGACCCCAGTCAGGGCGATTGCATTGACTGCATGGCCTGCGTGAATGTCTGCCCGATGGGGATCGACATCCGCAACGGCCAGCAGATGGAATGTATCACCTGCGGGTTGTGCATCGATGCCTGCGACGAAGTGATGGACCGTATCGGCAAGCCGCGCGGGCTGGTGGCCTATATGGCGCTGTCGGATCAGGAGGCCGAGCTATCGGGCAAGCCGCAGAAATCCGTTTGGAAGCATATCCTGCGTCCGCGCACGATTCTGTATACTGTGATCTGGGGGCTGGTCGGGATCGGGTTGGTCGTGGCGTTGTTCCTGCGCGCTGATCTGGATATGAGCGTGGCACCGGTGCGCAATCCGACGCATGTGGTGCTCTCGGATGGCACGGTGCGGAATGTCTATGATATTCGGGTGCGCAACATGTATCCTGAACAGCGCATCTTCGAGCTGTCGATAACCGAGAACCCGGATCTGAGGCTTGCGATCGAGGGCGAGCCGGGACGGCGCGTCGCGGTTGGCCCTGATGAGATGGCACTGCTGCGGGTTTATCTGACAGCACCGCCGGGCACGCCATCAAACACGGCCGCGCGCAGCCCGGTGCGCATCTGGGCCACCATTCCCGGCACCAATGACCGGGTGTATTCTGATACGATCTTCAACGGGAGAAACCAATGACACAGGAAAAGCAGTCCGGCTTCCGGATGACGGGGCGCAAGGTGCTGATCATCGCGGTATCGTCCTTCGGTGTGATCCTGGCCGCCAACCTGACGCTTGCCTTCAACGCGGTCAGCACATTTCCGGGGCTGGAAGTGGACAACTCTTTCGTGGCCAGCCAGAATTTCAACCAGGAACTGGCTGAACAACTTGCGCTTGGCTGGGATGTGAAAGCCACGCATCGCGAGGGCGAGTTGACGCTTGCGATCACCGATCCCGAGGGCAATCCGGTGCGCGTGGCGTATCTTGATGCGGTTCTCGGCGCCGCGACCCATGTGCGCGACGATCAGGTGCCGGAGTTCCGGTTCATCGACGGAGCCTATCGCGCGCCGGTTGAAATCGGCAATGGCAACTGGAATATCCGCATGCACGCCGTTGCTGCTGATGGAACCGAGTTCCGTCAGCGCGTCGTGCTGCATTTGCGCTGAAACGGGGTGCCATGAGCAGCGTGACGATCCGTCCCTCGGCCTGTCCGGCCTGTGATGCCGCCCCAGCCGCCGAAGCGCTGGCTGGGCGTGCCGCTGCACCTGATGCGCGGATTCTCGTCTCGGTCCCGGCGGTGCATTGCGCGGGTTGCATTTCAACCATCGAGCGCGATCTGGCAAAGATGGAAGGCGTCAACTCTGCGCGCCTCAACCTGACCTTGAAGCGGCTGAGCGTGGATGCCAAGGCCGGGATCGCGGCCAGTGATGTGATCGCGCGGCTGGACCGGCTGGGCTATGAGGCGCATGAGCTGGATGCGGGCACGCTGTCGATGACCGAAACCGAACGTCAGGGGCGCGAGCTTCTGATGATGGTGGGTGTATCCGGCTTTGCCATGATGAACATCATGCTTCTGTCGGTCGCGGTCTGGTCCGGGGCCGAGGGGGCGACGCGCGATTTGTTCCATCTGATTTCCGGTCTGATCGCGGTGCCGACAGTGGCTTTCGCGGGCCGCCCTTTCTTCCGCAATGCGTGGAAAGCCCTGCGCGCGGGGCGCATGGACATGGACGGGCCGATTTCCTTCGCCATTCTGCTGACAGTCTTCATCTCGACCTATGAGACGCTGCAATCGGGCGAGCACGCCTATTTTGAAGCGGTCGTGATGCTGATCTTCTTCCTGTTGGTCGGGCGCTATCTGGAATTTCGGGCGCGAGCCGTCGCGCGGTCCGCCGCGCAGGAACTGGCCGCGCTGGAAGTGCCGCGTGCAACCCGGCTGGCGGAGGGGGCGGAAAGCGTGGTTTCGGTCGCGGATCTGGCCGTGGGCGATATCGTGCTGGTGCGTCCCGGCGGGCGGGTGCCGGTCGATGGCGTCGTGACGGCGGGACAGTCCGAACTCGACCGCGCGCTTCTGACGGGCGAGACGCTGCCCGTTTTCGCGGGTACTGGCACGTTGGTCAGCGCGGGCGAGGTCAATCTGACCGGTCCCTTGCAAGTGCGTGTCACTGCTGCAGGCAAGGACAGCTCTCTGCACCGTATGGCCGATCTGGTCGCCAATGCCGAATCGGCAAAGATGCGCTACACCACCATCGCAGAGAGAGCGGCAGCCGCCTATGCGCCGACCATCCCGATCCTGTCGCTTGGCGCGTTTTTCGTGTGGTTCTGGATTTCGGGTGGCGATTTGCGGCTGTCGCTGAACATCGCGGTTGCCAGTCTGATCATCACCTGCCCCTGTGCGCTGGGCCTTGCTGTGCCTGCGGTGGTGACAGCCTCGAGCGGGAAGCTGTTTCGCAAGGGGCTGTTGATCAAGGACGGCACAGCGCTGGAGCGTCTTGCCGAGGTTGATACGGTCGTGTTCGACAAGACCGGCACGCTGACCATGGGCACACCGGCGCCCACGAACCTTGACGAGCATCGCGCCGAAGATTTGCGCGTGGCGCTCGGTCTGGCCGAGGGTTCCGGTCATCCTCTTGCACAGGCGCTTGCGCGTGCATTGCGTGATCGTGGCATACGTCCTGCGAACATCATGCAACTCGCAGAAGTGCCGGGATACGGTGTCGAAGGTCAGTGGCAGGGCCAGCGCGTGCGGCTGGGCCGTGCCGATTGGGTCGGCGCAGAGGCCGGCGTGGTGACGGCCGCCCATCTGTCTGTTGGGGATGAAACCAGCTGTTTCAGCTTCGCCGATCAGTTGCGCCCCGGAGCGGAACAAGTCGTGCGCGGTCTGCAGGCGCAGGGCAAGGAGGTCTGGCTGATCTCCGGCGACGTGCCAGCCGTGGTGCGCGAACTGGCGCAGCGTCTGGGTATTGCACATTGGCAGGCGGGGGCGCTGCCCGAGGACAAGGCGGCCAAGATTGACGCGCTGCATGCCGAGGGCCACAAGGTGCTGATGGTGGGTGACGGGCTGAACGACACGGCGGCGCTTTCGACAGCGCATGTGTCGATCTCGCCCGCTTCGGCGCTCGATGCGGCGCGGGCCGCGTCTGATATGGTGCTGCTCAGCCGTGATCTGTCGCCTGTGGCTGATGCGGTCCGCCTGTCGAAAACCGCGATGAAACGTATCCGCGAAAACCTGTGGCAATCGGGGATATACAATATCATTTTTGTGCCGATTGCGCTTTTTGGCTTCGCGACCCCGCTCTGGGCCGCCTTCGTGATGTCGGTTTCCTCGATCACGGTCACGTTGAATGCGCTGCGGCTGAAATAGGGAAAATCATGGAAGTTCTGGCCTTGCTGATACCGGCTTCGCTGTTTCTGGGCCTTCTGGGACTGGGCGCATTCCTCTGGAGCTTGCGCAAGGGCCAGTATGACGACCCCGAAGGCGACAGCCAGCGAATCCTTGATCCGCGCTATGACGACAAGCCCAAGCCCGTCGAGAAGGATCAGCGCGGCTGATTGCGTTTCCAGCGTTTATGGGTCCACATCCACTGATCCATATGCGCACGCACCAGCGCCTCGACCGAAGCATTGAGCGCTTTGGTCATGGTCAGCGGGTCGGAATGGGGCACCGGGGCCTCGACCCGGATGCGGAAGCTCAGCCCGTCGGGCTGGCGGATCGCATAGACCGGGATCAGGAGTGCGTCGTGTTTCAGCGCGATTTCAGCCGATGACAGGGCAGTGCGCGCAGGTTCGCCCATGAAATCGATCAACTCGCCATGTGCCATATAATGATCTGCGACAAGCCCGATCATGCCACCCTGACGCAGATGCTTGAGTAATCCGGCCAGTCCGGCGCGGTCGCGCGGAAAGACCGGGGCTGCAATATGTTCCATCGCGGCGACATAGCGGGTGTTGAATGCCTTGTTGGCCATCGGCATGTAGATGCCCGCTATGTTGCATCCGGCTTCGCGCAGCACCACGCGGGCGGCGTCGTAATTTCCGAAATGGGCAGTGACCAGAACCACCGGCTGCCTGCTATCGCGCGCGGCTTGCAGCGCAGGCCAGCCATCGCCCTCAACAGGGCTGTGCCTCGCGCGGTTGATGAAGTCATCGCCCGAGAAGGTCTCGGCAATGGCGCGGGCCATGTTGGCGGGAACGGCGCGGCACAGGCGGTTGACTTCGGCTTGCGGCAATTCCGGCGCGACCAACGCCAGATTGGCGCAGATGCGCTTTCGCAGACCCGCCACAGGGCCGAGCAGATAGGCACCAAACCAGCCCAGCGTCGCCATACGCGCAGGATAGGGCAACAGGCTGCCAAGCCCAAGCAGGGCTGCGGTCAGGCGATCTTCCAGCCAGTGCTTCCAGCTTATGCGCTTGGGCCTGTCGATATGATCCTTCATTCTGGCTGATTGCCCTGCATCCCTGCGAGCGTCAAGCCACTGCGCACCATGCGTTCAGTAGCTGTAATCGCCATAGATCCGGGTCAGATCGCCCTGCCAGTCACCGTGATAGCGCGCCAGCAATTCATCCGCCGGGGTCTGCCCTGTCTCGACACTCTCTTTCAGGGCGTTCAGGAAATGAGTTTCATCGGGCAGCATCCCGCCTGCACCGGGGCAGGCGCGGGCTTTCAGCCCGGCTTCGGCTATGGCCACAGCTTCGCGCGCCAGATCATGCAACTTGACGCCGCCCGCTTCGCCCTGCAACCCGTGGACCGAGGCCGCGACACGCAGCCCGTCGCGGGTGTCCGCATCCAGCCCCTTGGCCAGATCCCAAGCGGCATCCAGCGCGCTCTGATCATAGGTCAGCCCGACCCAGAAGGCCGGCAGCGCACACAGCCTGCGCCACGGCCCGCCATCGGCACCGCGCATCTCGATGAATTTCTTGACGCGCGCTTCGGGGAAGATGGTCGTCAGATGGTCGGCAAAATCCGAAAGCGTCGGAATCTCACCGGGCAGGGCAGGCAATTCCCCGCGCAGGAAATCGCGGAAGCTCTGGCCCAGCGCGTCGATATACTTGCCGTCGCGATAGACGAAATACATCGGCACATCGAGCGCGTAATCGACCCAGCGCTCAAACCCGAAACCGTCCTCGAAGGCGAAAGGCAGCATTCCCGTGCGCGCTGCATCCAGATCGCGCCAGACCCGAGCGCGCCAGCTTTTGTGCCCGTTTGGTTTGCCCTCAAGGAACGGAGAATTGGCGAAAAGCGCGGTGGCCACTGGCTGCAAGGCAAGCGCAACGCGCAGTTTCTGCACCATGTCGGCTTCGGACGAGAAGTCGAGATTCACCTGTACCGTGCAGGTGCGATACATCATCGTCTTGCCCATGGTGCCGACGCGGTCCATGTAATCGGTCATCAGCCGGTAACGGCCCTTGGGCATGACCGGCATTTGTTCATGGCTCCAGATTGGCGCGGCCCCAAGCCCGATGAAGCCCACGCCGATCTTGTCGGCAACCTCGCGCACTTCGCGCAAATGCTGGTTCACCTCGTCGCAGGTCTGGTGGATGGTTTCCAGCGGCGCGCCGGACAATTCCAGCTGCCCACCCGGTTCCAGACTGACATTCGCGCCGTCCTTTTCCAGACCGATGATATGGCCGCCTTCCATGACAGGAGTCCAGCCAAAGCGGTCGCGCAGCCCTTCAAGCATGGCCTTGATCGAGCGCGGCCCGTCATAGGGCAGGGGGTTCAGGGTGTCGCGGCAATAGCCGAATTTCTCGTGCTCGGTGCCAATGCGCCAGTCTGCCTTGGGCTTGCACCCTGCGGCAAGGTATTCGGCCAGTTGCGATACATGCTCGATCGGCCCGCCGCCGGATTGGGGTATGGACATCTGCGCTCCGATCTTTTCTGTTCCTCAGTTGCGCGAGACTTGGAGCCTGCGACCAGCCCTGTCAAGGCTCAGCGCAGACGCAAATGCGCTGCACGGCGCGCGGGGTGCAACCAGATGGCACGAGCCGGGGCCGGTTCTGGCGCATCCAATGCGTCCAGAAGGGCCTGCATCCGCAGATCAGGCAGGCGGGTGAAGGCATCGAACAGCGCGTCTGCGCCGGTTGCTGCAACAGGGATTTCCAGCCTTGTGCCGTCTTGCGCAATCAGCAACCAGCTTGTGCCTCGGTCCACCAGATGCAGTTCGACCAGATCACTGACAGCGATGAAACCGCCATCTGTTGGGCCGTAATAGCTGATCTGCCCCTCGACAATCTGCACGACACCGGGGGCTGTTGCGTCGCGATGAAAGCGCATCCTGCGCCAGCCGATCACAGCAAGCGCGATGCCCGCAAGGATGACCAGACCCGCCAGCCCCTGAAAGAAAGCATCACGGGCCTGCAGCGCCCAAAGACCGAACAGGGCAACCCCCAGTCCGGTCAGGACTTCGGACCAGCGTCTGAGCGTTGCAATGATTTCAGGGCGGATCAGGCTCATCGGGGGGACTCCAGCCAGTTGGAAAGACTGCGGCGGAAGATCGGGGCGTGGGGGTGATGGTGTTTCTCGAGCAGCGACCGCAACAGACGATAGCCAAGAAAGAAATCGAGATAGGGCAATTCGGCTGGGTCATGTTCCAGCCCCGGAACGGTCAGAAGCGCCGTGCTGTCTGTGGGCAGCACGCCAAGCCGGAGTGCGCTGTCAGGGTATTGCCGTTGCGCCTGCTCGGACAGGGCGACCAGCAGCCGCGCCATGTCGAGCGCAAGCGGCAGGGAACTGGTGCGCTGGATATCGAAGGCCCACAAGGCTTGGCTGGCCGCGTCCCAATGCAGGTTATATGGGCCGAAATCGCCATGAACCGCCCCGCGCGGCACGGGCCCGTGCTTCAGCCGCTTTCCCAGCCGCGCCAGTGCCTCCAGCGTCGCGTTGGATTTGTCGCGGTCAGTCGTAGAAAGCGCAGCCAAACTGCACTCGCGTTGTAGCCGGTCGCACCAGAATTGCGGGCGGAATCTGCCCTGATCTCGGCTGCTGCCCAAGGCGCGTGCCAACCATGACCCTGCGCGCATGACAAGGTGCCGACGCGCGTTCGGATCACAGGGGTCCAATGCCAGATCGAGTGGGATACCGGGCGCTTTTTCGATCACGGCAATCCCCTGCGCCGGTGCGCTGTCGCAAATCAGCGCGGCATGCAGTCCGTCATGCGGGAAGATCGCGGCGAGCCTGTCATGCTCTGCCTTCATATCCGCGATCACTTGCTGCGGTGCTGTCATGTGAAACTGCTTCACGATCACAGCGCGCCCATGCCACTTCCCCTCGGCGACACGCGCCAACGGTCCGTCTTTGATCAATCGCACCAGTTTAGGCGCATTCGCACCAAAACCCTCGGTCAATGCGACACTCAGGCTGGTCATGGCCTTGCGCTCCTGTGACGCACGGCGGATCAGGCCGATCATCCCCAGTCGCCCTGTTGCGATTGCCATAGGGTCAGTGCAGCGACAGCGGCCGTATCTGCCCGCAGGATGCGCGGTCCGAGCGCGATGGGATGGACATGCTCCATCGTGCGCAACCGCCTGCGTTCAGTGTCGGAAAAGCCGCCTTCCGGGCCGATCAGGATAGCGGCGGGGGCGGCGGGCAACTCTGTCACCTGCGACTGATCGGCAAGCGATTCATCGGCAAAGATCAAGGCACGCCCTGGCGGCCAGTGTTCAAGCAGGCGTGCGAGGGATTGCAACTCGGCGACCTCGGGAACAAACGTGCCGCCACATTGCTCGGCGGCCTCGATGGCATGGGCCTGTAACCGGTCCTGACGGATGCGTTCGGAATTGGTGAACTCGGTCTGAACCGGCAGGATGCGCGCGGCACCCAGTTCAGCAGCTTTCTCGACAATGAAATCAGTACGCGCCTTCTTTATTGGCGCGAAAGCAAGCCACAGGTCAGGGGGCATGCGCTGGGGGGCCGCCAAAGCCTGGCAGATTGCCACAGCCCCGCGTTTTCCGATCTCGACTAGCTCTGCGCGCCATTCACCATCGCGACTGTTGAACAGCGCGAGCGGCGTGCCCGGCCCCTTGCGCAGGACATTCGCCAGATAATGTGCCTGCGGCTGCGACAGGGCAACGGCTTGCCCCTGACCCAGAGGCTGATCTACATAGAGGCGAATTTTCGCGCGAAGGCTGTCATTGTCCATGAGACCGAGAGTATGACCGAGACAGAGCAAAGGCCAGAGGGTGCGGAGCAAAAGGACATCGTGGCAGATGCGCCTGCCGCCAACTGGGTGGACCAGTATGCGCCCGATGACCTGAAACCCTATCTGCGCCTGTCGCGGGCCGATCGCCCGATCGGCACATGGCTTTTGTTGCTGCCCTGCTGGTGGGGCCTGTTTCTCGGTGCTGCTGCGACCCCGGAGGCAGCAGGCTGGCTGACAGTCTGGATTTTCACCGGCTGCGCCTTGGGCGCGTTCCTGATGCGGGGTGCTGGCTGCACATGGAATGACATCACCGATCGCGATATTGACGACAAGGTGGCGCGCACCCGGTCGCGGCCCATCCCTTCCGGGCAGGTAACGCTGCGCAACGCGGCACTCTGGATGGGAGCGCAGGCCGCGATTGCGGCACTGATCCTGTTCACCTTCAACTGGGTGGCCATCGGGCTTGGGCTGATGTCGCTGGGCCTTGTCGCGATCTATCCTTTCGCCAAACGCTTCACCTGGTGGCCGCAGGTCTTTCTGGGTCTGGCGTTCAACTGGGGCGCTTTGTTGGCCTGGACCGCGCAAACCGGATCTGTCGGCTTGCCAGCCGTTTTCCTGTATCTCGCGGGCATCTGCTGGACGCTTTTTTATGACACGATCTATGCGCATCAGGATCGCGAGGATGATGAACTCATCGGGGTGAAGTCCACCGCGCGTCTGTTCGGCGACAAGACCGAGACATGGCTGCGCGGGTTTCTGGTGGCCACTGTGGTCCTGATGTCGCTTGCGGTGATCTATGCGCTCTCGCCATTGGCCGACCCGCTGAAAATGTCGCTGGGCCTGGCAGGCGCATGGGCGCTGGGCTGGCATATGAACTGGCAGCTCGGCAAGCTTGACATCAATGACACGCAGACGTGTTTGCGACTGTTCCGGTCCAACCGGGATGCAGGCTTGTTGGCTGCGCTATTTCTTGCCATCACGGTTTTCGCCTGATTGCGCCTGCCGCGCTCAGGCGCTAGGGGACGCCGTATGAAAGAGAAAGTAGCTTTACTGGCTCAGAGATTGCGCTCTGATGCAAGCGGCCTTGGCAACACGCACAAGGCGATCGTGCTGATGGTTCTTGCATTTGCACTGGCCGCATTGCTGGCAGTGTTCGCGGCGTCTACGGCCGTGCGCTGGATTGAACATGTGCTGGAGCGCGATACATCAGTGGCCTTGGCAGAGCAGGGGCTGGACTGGGCCGAGGTGTCAAGTGACGGCCTGTTGTTGACCTTGCGCGGTGAGGCTGCAAGCGAGGCGGCCCGCTTTCGGGCGCTGAGCGCCGTCTCTACGGTCGTTCCGGCAGAGCGCGTGATCGACGAGGTGACTGTCGCGCCGTCTATGGAAATATCCGCCCCGCGCTTCTCGATGGAGATTCTGCGCAACGGGCTTGAAGTGCAGTTGATCGGTCTGATCCCGGCCGCCTATGACCTGTCCTCTGTGGTGGGCAGGATCGAAGCGATTGATCCTGAAATCTCGGTTGTGAACATGCTGGAAACGGCAAGCCATGTCGTGCCCTTCGGCTGGGAGCAGGCTGTTTCCTATGGCCTGGACGCGTTGGCCATGATCCCGAGCAGCAAGATTTCCATCGGGGCAGACCAGGTGGCGATCGTCGGTCTGGCCGAAAGCGAAAGACAGCGCAATGAAATGCGCGACAAATTGACCCGTGATCGCCCGCGCGGTCTGATCGCAAGTGTCAATATTTCCGCGCCGCGCCCGGTCATTACGCCTTTTACGCTGCGTTTCGTCATGGACGCGGAAGGCGCACGGTTCGACGCCTGTTCGGCAGATACCACCGAGGCGCGCAATGCCATCCTGAATGCCGCGCGTGCGGCCGGGGCCACGGGTGTTGTGTCCTGCACGATCGGGCTCGGCACACCGACCCCGCGTTGGCAAGCCGGCGCGGTCGAGGCCATCAGCGCGCTGTCGCGGCTGGAAGCGGGCAGCGTCACACTGGCGGATACGGATGTATCGCTGGTGGTGCCCAATTCCGTATCCGCTGAAAGTTTTGATCAGGTCGTAGGCGAGTTGGAGAACCGTCTGCCGGATGTGTTCTCGCTGACTGCGACCCGCTTGCCCCCAAGCGACGAGGATCTGGCGCGCAGCGAGGAAACGCTTGAATTTGTGGCGAGCCGGTCGCAGGATGGCGCGGTGGTGCTCCGTGGCCGATTGACGGATGAAAGACTGCGTGATGCCGTACAGTCGCTTGCAAGGGCCGAATATGGCCTGCAGGCCGTGCAGATGAGCGCGCGGGTGGATCCGGATTTACCCGAAGGCTGGCCCGTGCGGGCGCTTCTTGCTGTCGATGCCCTGTCGCAACTGGAATACGGGATGGTGCGCGTCCGGCCTGACCGTTTTGATGTGACGGGAGTTTCGGGAAATACGGCGGTTTCGGACGAACTCTCGCGGGTGCTGGCCGACAAGCTGGGACAGGGCGCGGTATTTTCGCTGAATATACGCTATGACGAGCGCTTTGATCCGATCGCGATGCAGCCCACGCCTGCGCGCTGTGAGCGCTGGATCGACGAGACCCTGACCGATCAGCAGATTACCTTCGATCCCGGCTCGGCCTCGATTGTCGCAGATGCCGCGCGCGTGCTGGACAAGATCGCGCAGATTCTGCGGGACTGCGGCCGTCTTGAGATGGAGATTGGTGGGCATACAGACAGCCAGGGGCGGCTTGAGACGAATATGCGCCTGAGCCAGCAGCGCGCGGATGCCGTGAAAGCCGCCCTTTTGGCGCGCGGCGCTCTGGTGTCGGATTTTACCACCAAGGGTTACGGTCCGGAATTTCCGATTGCGGATAATGCAACTGCGGCAGGCCGCGAGGCAAATCGGCGCATCGAGTTCAAGCTGACCGGGGCTTCTGCCGAAGCGGCACAGGCCGAGCGCGCGAGCGGTGCGCCGGTGGACGCGGTCGAGCAACCTGCCGAGGTAGAGCCAATGGACGAATCCGATCTGGAGATCGTCGTCACCGAAGGTGCGGGAGACAGTACGCGCCCGGTCGAGCGGCCGCAACGATGAAGGACGAACAGCGCAGACTCGGGCGCTTGTCGATTGGGGGATAGATGGACCGCATTGAATTTGTCACCGTGACCGCGATCATCCTGTTCGTGACCTTCGGTTTGGGATGGGCTGCGAACTGGTTGGTGCATCGCTTCACGCGTGTCCGCCAGCAGGATTTGGGCGAGTTGGATCGCATGGCGCAGGCGCTGCACGAGGCGGAACTGATCCGGGATCAGGCAATTGACTATGTGGAAAACCGTGAGCGCGATCTGACCAACCGTCTGGCTCAGACAGAGGCGGAACTTGCGGCCGCAATGGACGGTCTGCGCGAGGCGCGCGCTGAAGCCGAGTATTACCGCGCCCAGCTTCAAGGCACTCAGTGACACGCGCGACCGGTGGGATGTCGCAGTGCCACGGATCACAGACGTAATCTGACCGGAAAAGGGGCGTGTGATCTCTGATTGCGCTCCGGGTTTGCAGATGCGGCATTTTCACCCTTGGCATTGCTGCCGACATGGTCTACGGAACCCCCTCGTCAGGGGTGTAGACTTGCGTCTGCGGCCCTTGGCGATTCGTCCGAGACGGTGGGTGATGGTCTGACCATCATAAATCCTGCCTGAGACGGGAGTGGAACAATAAAGGTCTGGGGAAATTTCCTCGGGCGATATTGGGAAGGCCCGTTCGGACCTCATGTCAGGCAAGTTGCCTGACGCAACGAGCCGGAGGGGAAACCCTCCATAAACTGGAGAGACCCTGTGGATAGAGCCCAAAAAGAGAAAGTGGTCGACGAGCTCGGCCAGATCTTCGAAAGCTCTGGCGTGGTTGTGGTTGCACAATACACGGGCCTCACGGTTGCGGAGATGCAGGCCCTGCGCGCACGCATGCGTGATGCGGGTGGTGCTGTACGCGTCGCCAAGAACAAGCTCGCCAAGATCGCCCTTGAAGGAAAGCCCTGCGAAAGCATTTCGGGCCTACTGACCGGGATGACCGTTCTTGCCTATTCGGAAGACCCCGTCGCTGCGGCGAAGGTGGTCGAGGCCTATGCCAAGGAAAACCAGAAGCTGGTGATCATTGGTGGCGCGATGGGTGGAACGGCGCTCGATGCTGCCGGTGTTTCGGCTGTGGCAAAGATGCCGTCGCGCGAAGAGCTTATTGCTCAGATCGTGTCGTGCATTGGCGCACCTGCTTCGAACATCGCTGGCGCGATTGGCGCACCTGCTTCGAACATTGCCGGTATCCTCAAGACGCTCGAAGAGCGGGAAGCGGCATAAGCAACCTTTGGCCCGCGTGGCGCTGTCGCGCCCGCGTTGGACACTCAAACCCTGTTAGAATGGAACGAAACAATGGCTGATCTCAAAGCACTTGCAGAGCAAATCGTGAACC
>JAFIEL010000004.1 GCA_020832585.1 Natronohydrobacter sp.
TCTGTTCGCCCCAGGTCATGGGTGACGCGGGCGGCAGGTCGCAATACCAGTCATAAAAGCTCATGCAGGTGCCGCCCAGCAGCGACAGGTAGCGCGAACCAGCCGCATAGCTGACCATCGACATGGCGGGGATCGGCGAGAAGCCGAACACACGGTCCGGGCCGTATTCCTTGGCCGTGTAGGCATTGGCCGCCGCCGTGATCTCGGTCACTTCGTCCCATGTGGCACGCACAAAACCACCGGTGCCGCGCTTGCGCGTGTAGCTGGCGCGGGCGACAGGGTCTTTCTGGATCGCGACCCAAGCCTGCACGGGCGTCATGGTGCGGCGCTTCTCGCGCCACAGCCGCATCAGCGCACCGCGAACAAGCGGGGTTTTCACGCGGTTGGCGGAATAGAGATACCAACTATAGGACGCGCCGCGCGCACAGCCGCGCGGTTCGTGGTTGGGCAGATCAGGGCGCGTGCGCGGGTAATCGGTCTGCTGCGTTTCCCAGGTCACAATACCCGATTTGACGTAGATCTTCCACGAACAGGACCCGGTGCAGTTCACCCCATGCGTCGAGCGCACAACCTTGTCATGCTGCCAGCGCTTGCGATAGGTGTCTTCCCAATCGCGGTTTTCAGTCGTGGTCTGGCCGTGACCATCCGAGAACGTGTCCTTGCGCACGCTCTTCAGGAAGTTCAGCCGGTCAAGAAGATGGCTCATCAGCTTTCTCCGTTGTTATGGTGAGTGGGGTGGGCGCGCAGATCACGCGCCCACGCGCGAATTCAGCAGGGGTAAGGCGCGTTCTTGCGGGCGTAGAGCACCCAGTTCAGCACCACGTTGACGGCGAAGAAGGCAGAAAGGCCCCAGAAAACCGGCGCAGCCGAGTTGAACGCTGCGAAGGACCAGGCGAACAGCATCCCGAACAGGAACGGGCCATAGGCCGCAATCGCTGCCGTGAAACCGATCACACCACCTGCCTGACGTGGCGCGAACAGCATCGGCATCTGCTTGAAGGTCGAGGCATTGCCCACGCCTGCAAAGAAGAACAGCGCCAGCATGGCCGTCACGAACATCGGGAAGGTTGCGAGGCTGTCTGCACCCGTGACGACCCAGGCCACCAGACCTGCACAGACCAGCATCCCCAGACCCGCCCAATGCGTCACCCGCGCGCCGCCCAGTTTGTCCGAGACCGGGCCCGCGATCACGCGGCTGGCAGAGCCGATAAGCGGACCATAGAACGCCCATGCCAGCGGGTCGGGCGCGCCTTCATAATCCCCATAGATCAGGCGGATCAGCAGCGGGAAGGTCGCCGCCAGCCCCGAGAACGCCCCGAATGTCATGATGTAGAGCGAGGTCTGCGCCCAGGTGTGGCCCGATCTGAAGATGTCGAACTGCTCGCGGAAATTCGATGTGATCGGGATGGATTTCAGGAAAATCCAAGCCGTGATGCCAAAGACCGCGACAAACGGGATCATCACCAGCGGCGCGTTCTGCAGATAGATTTGCGATTCAACGCCTGCGCGCGTCATCGTCTGCGGCTCGCCCACCCAGGCCATGCCGCCCAAGAGCGCAAAGCCGATGACCCAAGGGGTCACGAATTGCACCACGGACACCCCGAAATTGCCGACCCCCGCCTGAATGGCCAGCGCCGTGCCCTGCAGGCGCTTGGGGAAAAACATGCTGGTCGAGGGCATGAAGCTGGAGAAGTTGCCGCCGCCAAGACCCGCAAGGAAGGCCAGCAGCATCAGCACCCAATATGGGGTTTCAGGGTTCTGCACTGCATAGAACCAGCCCACCAGCGGGATCAGAAGCGACAGGGTGGACAGCGAGATCACATGCCGCGTGCCATAGATCGGCACAAGGAACATGTGGATCAGCCGCAGCGTGCCGCCCGCAAGGCCGGGCATGGCCGCCAACCAGAAGAGCTGGCTTGCCGTGAACTGAAACCCGATCTGCGGCAGGCGAACGACCAGCGCCGAGACCAGAAACCATGTGATGAAGGCCATGGTCAGGGCCGCTGTGGTCAGGATCAGGGTGGTCCACGCCTGCCGCTTGCCGCTTGCTTCCCAGAACGCCTGATTTTCAGGCTCCCAATGCTTCAGCCACGTCCTTGAAGACGCGATCTGATCTGTGTGTTGTGCGGTCATTGGTATCTCGCCTTTCGTGGCTAAGGTGGGTGACGGACCTGCACCCTTGCGGGTCCGCATGATTGGGTGGATCACTCGGCAGGTTGCGATTTGCCGCGACCGATCCCATCCAGCGCCGCGCGCAAATCATCGACCGATCGGAACTGTGCCCTCAGTTGCAGCCCGCTGCCGCGCTGGATCAGCTCGACCTTTTCCGAGCCCGCGAAGATCTGGGCTACTTCGGCATCGAGGGCCTTCTTTTCGGCGGCCTCGCGGGCAATCTCGCGGTCCACCGACGAGATGATGTATTCATCCCCGAACCCGCCCTCGGGCTCTTTCAGCCAGATGTAGCAGACAATCCAGCTGATGAAGGCCCCGGCGGCGATGATGAAGAAGAAGGTCGAGGCATCGACGAACATGAACACGAACAGGTAGAAGACTGCGCCGACATTGCCGTAAGCCCCAGCCATGCCAGAAATCTGCCCGGTCACGCGGCGCTTGATCGACGGAACGATCCCGAAGGTCGCGCCCTCTGCCCCCTGCACGAAGAAGGAGCACATGATGGTGATGGCAATGGCGATGATCAGCGGCCAGCTCGAATTCAAGAGCCCCATCATCACGAAACCCACTGCAATACCGAACATATAGGCCATCATCACAAAACGGCGGTTACCGAAACGGTCCGACACCAGCCCACCCATGGGGCGCGCAAACAGGTTCACAAAGGCAAAGCTTGCGGCGATCAGACCTGCGGCCACAGCCGTCAGACCCCAGGTTTCCTGAAAGAACATCGGCAACATCGACACCACGGCCAGTTCCGCGCCGAAATTGGCGAAATAGGTGATGTTCAGCGCCGCAACAGAGGTGAAGGGGTATTTGTCATCCTCTGGCACGCCCTTTTTCAGGATCGGCACATTGACACTGATCGCCTGCCAGACCTGCCAGGTCACGATGACAGCAATGGCGATGTAGCAGATCGTCGCGGTGAGCGCGTCAATGTAGCCCATCAGATGCACACGGTAGACCAGGATCGACAGCACACCGACCATAGGAACTGTGAAGATGCACAGCATGACCAGATCACGCCAGCTCGACACTTCCAGCGCCGAGGCCTTGCGCGGCTTCTTCTGCGTGTCTTTGCTCGGCCCGTCGGTGATGGCGAACCAGTAGAACACACCGTAAGCCGCGATCACGACGCCAGATGTCGCCATCGCCAGACGCCAGCCTTCGGGGCCGCCATAGACATGCAACGCAATCGTAGGGATCGTGATGGCGGCCGCCGCAGAGCCGAAATTGCCCCATCCCGCCGCAAACCCTTCGGCAAAGCCGATAGAGCGCGGCGGGAACCACAGGGCCACCATGTGAATGGTCACGACGAAGCTCGCGCCGATCGACGACAATACGAGCCGCGACATGAACAACACTTCGCGCGAGTCGCCAAAGGCGAAGACAAAGGTCGGGATCGCCATGAGCACCATCAGCACCGAGAACACCCGGCGGGGGCCAAATTTATCAAGCGACATGCCCACGATGATGCGGGCAGGAATGGTCAGGGCCACGTTCGCAATCGCAAACAGGCGGATATCGTCACGGGTCAGCCAATCGACCGAGGCAAGCATCGAACTCGCCAGCGGGGCCATGTTGAACCAGACGTAGAAACTCATGAAAAAAGCAATCCACGTCAGGTGGAGCGCCTTGATCTCGGCATTCTTGAAGCGGAACAGATCGCTGACCTGCATGTCAGACCTCGAAAATTTGGGATGGGTTCGCGCGCTTTTTCGGATGGGTTATTCGGCGTGCGTGGGTATGATCAGCAGCGGACAGGTGGCGCGCCGCGCCAGAAAGGCGCTGACAGATCCAAAGGTCATGTGGTCGAATTCCTCGACCAGCGCATCCAGCTTGCGGGTGATGAAATTCAGCGGGCCGGGATCGGGCTTGTAACTGTGGCGCGCCATGACCAGCAGATCGGGCTTGCGCTCCTCGATGGCGCGCAGGATCATCTTGCGTGCATCCCCTTCGGCAATCAGGACCGAGGCATTGAACCCCGCCGCGGCCAGTTCCGCCGCCGCCGATTCAGTGCCGGCTTTCTGCTCGGCATATTGCGCGCTGAAAAGCTCATCTGCGCCTGCGGTCGCGCTGCCGACCTCTTCGACAACAGAGATCAGCGTGATCCTGGGCTTCAGGGCCGAAAGCAGTTCACGCACAACGTCCAGCGCGATCCTTGCGTTGCGGGAATTGTCATAGGCCAGCATCACATGCATGGGGTGTCTCCTTGCGGTCCCGACGCCTTCGGGGTTCCGTTCGCAGGCAGACAGTCACAGCCGGATTCAGGAAAACTTGATCGAGATCAATACAGGCAACAACCTTTGCCAAATCGCACCTGAATTGAAATTCGCCAATCTTTGTGTTTTAACATTTCTTCTCGACGAAAAGACTTTTGCCATCCTCGGCCTTGACGTTTATGTGCCCCAAGAGTTGACAAATATCAGTCCAAACAAAGGCGGCCAAGTGCGACCCGAAGAGCTACCAGAGATTCGTCATCTGCACCTGTTCCGGGATATGGCCCATGCCAATTTCGAAGCGCTGATGGCCAGCTCCTATGCGCAGAATTTTCCCCAAGGCCTGGAGATGATCCGCCAGGGCGACCCGGCCGATTTTCTACATATCGTGCTGGAAGGGTCCGTCGAGTTGTTCGCTAGGTGGTCAGGCCGTGAATGTACGATGTCCGTGGTCCGCCCGGTCTCGACCTTTATCCTTGCGGCCTGTATTCGCGATGCCCCCTATCTGATGTCCGCGCGCACGCTGGAACGCACCCGGATCATTCTTATCCCGTCATCCGATTTGCGGGCCATGTTCCGGCGCGACACCGAGTTTTCAGTGTCTGTGATCAATGAACTGGCGGCCTGCTACAGGGCAGTCGTGCGCAACGCAAAAACCCTCAAATTGCGCAACTCGCGCGAACGGGTCGCCTCTTATCTGTTGCGGCAGTCACTGCTGGCGGGCGGGGTGGTGTCTTATACCCTTCCTGTCGAAAAGCGGCTTCTTGCGTCTTACCTGGGCATGACGCCAGAGAACCTGTCGCGCACATTGCGAATGCTGGAAGCGGATGGTGTAAAGATTGATGGGGCGCGTGTCATCATCACCGACCGCGACAAGCTGGCAGCCCTCGCGCATCCTGACCGACTGATCGACGGCCCCGACGAGATCGCAGACGGGAACGGGTCTGCACTCCCAAGGGCTGAGTAACCCCGGTGAACAGGTGCCCAGACTTGCTCCTTGACTGCGCGCGATCTGCAAGCAGATGCAAGGCGCGCAGTGCGAACGGCCAAAGCATCTGAAACGGGCCTGCATCTGGCCAAGAACGCCGCATACAAGCCGCTGCCGAATGTTGCGGCAAAACCCGCGAACATTTAGAAAATTCAGGCACCAGCGTGTTGAAACCGCGCTGTGGACTTGGCAACTTGCGCGACTTCGTCTATGCGGCATCGCAGCGAACATGGAGCCGGGTGCAAGTCCCGGCTGGCTCTTCCGGCCGCCAATCCGCCGGACAACCAGACAAGACCAGATGCCGATGCAGGCGCGCAGCCTTGGCGCGGCAGGGGAATAATTCGCATGATCTCTATAGATGCCTACCGTCGGCAATGGACCGGCAATATACGCGGCGACCTGCTCTCGGGACTGGTCGTGGCCCTCGCCCTGATCCCGGAGGCAATCGCCTTTTCCATCATCGCAGGCGTGGATCCCAAGGTAGGGCTGTATGCCAGTTTCTCGATTGCCGTGATTACCGCGATCACAGGCGGGCGGCCCGGCATGATTTCAGCCGCAACTGCGGCGACAGCGGCGACAGCGGTGCTGATGATCACACTCGTGCGCGATTACGGGTTGGAATATCTTCTGGCCGCCACTGTGCTGGCGGGTCTGTTACAGATCGGCGCGGGCCTATCCGGTCTGAGCTTCGTGATGCGCTATGTCTCGAAATCGGTCATGACGGGGTTCGTCAATGCACTCGCCATCCTGATCTTCATCGCGCAACTGCCAGAGCTAGACCCGCGCAACGTGTCAGGGATCACCTATCTTCTGGTCGCAGCCGGTCTGGCCATCATTTACCTGTTTCCGCTCTTGACCAGGGCTATCCCATCGCCGCTGGTCACGATCATCGTCTTGACGGCACTGGCCTGGGCGCTGGGCCTTGATGTGCGCACCGTGGGCGATATGGGCGCATTGCCCGACACGCTGCCGATCTTCCTGATCCCGCAAATCCCGCTGACGCTGGAAACGCTGCTGATCATCCTGCCCTATTCGACGGCTATCGCTGTTGTGGGCCTGTTGGAAAGCCTGATGACACAGAACATCGTCGATGATCTGACCGACACCACATCGAACCGCAATCAGGAATGTGTGGGTCAAGGCATCGCAAACACGGCAACGGGCTTTATCGGTGGCATGGCCGGTTGCGCGATGATCGGGCAGTCGATCATCAACGTCAAATCAGGCGGGCGCGGGCGGCTGTCATCTTTCGTTGCTGGCGTATTCCTGCTGATACTTGTCGTGGGCCTTGGCGATCTGGTCAGCATCATTCCCATGCCCGCGCTGGTGGCGATCATGATCATGGTGTCTGTCGGCACTTTCTCCTGGTCCTCCATCAGCAACCTGCGCACGCACCCGCGCTCCAGTTCCGTTGTCATGCTGGCGACAGTGGCGACCGTCGTCTATACGCATAATCTGGCCATCGGGGTTCTGGTAGGCGTCTTGCTGTCGGGCATCTTCTTTGCCGCCAAGATTGCGCAACTGTTCCGCGTGACCAGCGACATCAGCCCGGATGGGCGCATCCGCACCTACAGGATTGAAGGGCAGCTTTTTTACGGTTCGGTCGAAGATTTCATGGCAGCCTTCGATTTCAAGGAAGCGCCCGAGCGCGTGATAATTGATGTCAGCCGGGCGCATATCTGGGATATTTCCAGCGTGCAGGCGCTGGACATAGCAGTTCTGAAATTCCGCCGCGACGGGGCAGAGGTGGATATCATCGGAATGAACGAAGCCTCGGAAACCATCGTCGACAAGCTTGGCACGCATGACAAGCCCGGCGCGATGGGCAAGCTGATGGCGCATTAAGGGGGGCGCAGCGATGAGTGACAAGATTATTGCCTTGGTAGATGGCTCGGTCTATTCCGCGTCCGTTTGTGAATATGCCGCCTGGATTTCAGGACGCACAGCTGCGCCTGTGGAACTGCTGCATATCCTTGACCGCCGCGAGGGGGCCGAAACGCGGGACCGCTCTGGCGCGATTGCTCTTGGCGCGCGCACGGCACTTTTGCATGAACTGGCCACGCTGGATGCCCAGCGCGCGAAGTTGATCATGGAACGCGGGCGCGCGATCCTTGAAGATGCCCGCGCAATTCTGGAACGCGCAGGCGTAACCGAGATCACCACCCGGCTGCGCCACGGCGACATTGTCGAGACCGTGGCAGAGGTCGAGCACGAGGCCCGCGTCATCCTGATCGGCAAACGCGGAGAGGCTGCCGATTTCGCCACGGGGCATCTGGGATCGAATCTGGAACGTATCGTCCGCAGCAGCCACAAGCCGGTCTTTGTCGCGGCGCGCGCCTTTCGGCCCGTCCAGAAAGTCCTCGTCGCCTATGATGGCGGCACCTCTGCACTCAAGGCCATTGACCACATCGCGCGAAGCCCGTTGTTTCAGGGGTTGGCGGTGCATGTCGTCACTGTGGGCAGCGCTACGCCCGAAGTGACAAAGGGTCTGGAAAATGCCAAGGCCATGCTGCAGGCTGCAGGGATCACGGCAGAGACATCTGTCCTGCCGGGTCAGCCCGAAACCGCCCTTGCCCAGTTGGTCGAGGAGGCGCATTTCGACATGCTGGTGATGGGTGCCTACGGCCATTCACGCATCCGCAGCCTGATCATCGGCTCCACCACCACCGCAATGGTTCGCGCCTGCAAGGTGCCGGTGGTCCTTTTGCGGTAAGTGCCCATATGGGTTGTGCGCGACGCGGCGTCGCCGGGTCGTATCCCCCCAAAGTCGGATGGGATGCATTACCGCATCCGCGGCTGCCAAGATCGATTCATCTTTCGCCTGTTGCGATCACCGCGGGGGTGGGGGGGGGGGGGGGCGCCCCCCCCCCCACCCCCGCGCAAGTGGCATCAGGTGACACTCTCTGGTCTGCGTCAGCGCGCCTCATCCATCCTTGCGAATGGTCGCGTTTGACGGATCATAGGGGCTGTCACAGGTGACAACCGCATCCCAAAGCTGATCAAACATGCGGACCTTGAGTTTGGTGCCCTCAGTCGCCAGATCGGGACGGACATAGCCCATGCCGATGGATTTTCCGAAAGCCACGGAATAGCCACCAGAGGTCAGACGCCCAATCTTTGTATCGCCGAGATAGAGCGCTTCGCGGCCCCAGGGATCAGCATCGGCAGGTCCGTCAATCAACAGCGTGCAACACTTTGCACGAACACCCGTCCGTTCCATTGCAGACTTGCCGTTAAACTCCTTGGACATGTCGATGAAGCGCGGCAGATCGGCTTCCAGCGGAGTGGCATCGCGGCCGAGTTCATTGCCGAAAGCGCGATACGATTTTTCCTGCCGCAACCAGTTCTGCGCCCGTGCGCCCACCAGTTTCAGCCCCACATCCTCGCCCGCTGTCATCAACTGGTCGAACAGGTAATTCTGCATCTCGATTGGATGGTGCAATTCCCATCCCAGCTCGCCCGTATAGGCGACGCGCACCGCGCGGACCGGACACATTCCCAGTTCGATATTGCGCATCGACAACCAGGGGAAACGTTTGTTGGACAGCGCCGTTGCAGGATCGGCGTCCTTCACCAGCTTTCCTAGAAGATTACGCGATTTCGGACCTGCAACAGCAAAGACACCCCATTGCGTTGTCACATCATGAATGTCGATCCAGCCGAATTCGGCCATCTTGTCCTCGGCAGCCTTGCGCAGGAAATCGCCGTCATAAGCTGTCCATGCACCCGCCGAAATCAGGTAGTATTCATGCTCAGCCAACCGGACGATCGTGTATTCCGTGCGCACAGTGCCAGCAGAGGTCAGCGCATAGGTCAGGTTGATCCGCCCGACGCTTGGCAGCTTGTTACAAGTAAACCAGTCCAGAAACGCAGTTGCGCCCGGTCCGCGCACCAGATGTTTGGTGAAGGCCGTGGCATCGATCATGCCCACGCCTTCTCGGATGGCCTTTGCCTCTTCAACCGCATATTGCCACCAGCCGCCCCGGCGGAAACTGCGCGCGGCATGGTCGTCGAACCCTTCGGGCGCATAGTAATTCGGCCGCTCCCAACCGTTCACCTGCCCGAACTGCGCGCCCTTCGCCTTTACACGATCATAGCAAGGGGCGGTGCGCAGTGGGCGGCAGGCTTCGCGTTCTTCGTCCGGGTGGTGCAGGATGAAGACATGCTCATAACATTCCTCGTTCTTGCGCGCCGCATATTCGGTTGTAATCCAGGAACCGTAGCGCTTGGGGTCAAGCGATGCCATGTCGATCTCGGCCTCACCGTCAACCATCATCTGCGCCAGATAATAGCCCGTACCGCCTGCCGCGGTTATCCCGAAGCTGAACCCTTCGGCCAGCCACATATTGCGTAAGCCCGGCGCGGGCCCGACCAGCGGGTTGCCATCGGGCGTATAACAGATGGGGCCGTTGTAATCGTCCTTCAAGCCGACCGTTTCCGATGACGGCAGGCGATGGATCATGGACATGTACTCTTCTTCGATCCGCTCCAGATCAAGCGGGAAGAGGTCGGCGCGGAAACTCTCGGGCACATCATATAGGAAACGCGCGGGCGCATTGCGCTCATATGGGCCAAGAATCCAGCCACCGCGCTCTTCGCGCACATACCATTTGGCATCAGCGTCCCGAAGAACCGGGTGTTCGGGATTGTTCTTGCGGTATTCGACCAGCATCGGGTCCGGTTCGGTGACGATATACTGATGCTCGACCGGAATCGCCGGGATCTTGATCCCAAGCAGACGCGCTGTGCGCTGGGCATGATTGCCCGTGGCCGTCACGACATGTTCCGCAGTGATCTCGAAACGCTCATCCGAGGGCACAAGATTGCCGCCTTTCTCGATCATGCGGCTGCAGGACACGATCCATTCCGCACCAGTCCAGCGGTATCCATCGACCTGTACCTTGCGCAGGATCTCGGCACCAAACTGGCGCGCACCCTTTGCCATGGCCTGAGTCACGTCCGCCGGGTTGATATACCCATCTGTCGGATGATAGAGCGCCCCGACAAGGTCTTCTGTGCGCACCAGTGGCCAGCGATCCTTGATCTGGGCAGGGGTCATCCACTCATAGGGGACGCCGACGGATTCGGCCGTTGCAGCATAGAGCATGTATTCATCCATGCGCGCCTGCGTTTGGGCCATCCGCAAGTTGCCCACAACCGAAAACCCGGCATTCAATCCGGTTTCCGCTTCGAGCATCTTGTAGAATTTCACACTGTAATCATGGATATGGCTGGTCGCATAGCCCATATTGAACAGCGGCAGAAGCCCTGCAGCATGCCAGGTCGAACCAGAAGTCAGTTCGTCGCGCTCCAGCAGAAGGGTGTCCCATCCGGCCTTCGCCAGATGATAGGCAATCGAAGCTCCTACGGCACCCCCACCGACGATGAGCGCTTTCACATGCGTTTTCATTCAGGAACCTCCGACAGGATATTGGCTGCAATCCTATTCGCAAATCCTGTGAATTGAGGGAAAGGCTTTGCCGACTAACCACAGGTTAAAAACGACCTTTGATAACGTTGGGGCCGGCCAGTTGCGTCATGCGCCGAATCCGCCTGCGCAAAGCCTGTCCAGGAACGACTGTGTCGAAGGTGAATTGACTTGAGATACCAAGGTAACGGGCCAAATTCTATTGCACGATCATTTCCGCATGTAGGGCACCGGCTGCATTGATACTGCTCAGAATATCGATCATGTCGCGCGGAGAAACCCCAAGAGCATTCAGCCCTGCAACGATCTCTGACAGCGACGTGCCGCCATTGAACTCTGCCAGATTGGTCGCGGGCCTGTCGTCAAGCCCGACCTGTGTTCGCGGCACCACGATCGTCTCCCCCTCCGCGAAGGGATTTGGCTGCACGACCAATGGCGCTTCTTCCACGCGCAATGTCAAACCACCCTGCGCTACAGCAACCCGGCTGATACGGACATCTTCACCCATGACGATTGTGCCAGAGCGCTGATCGACAACGACCCGCGCGCGGGTTTGCGGTGTGATCAGCACGTTTTCGATCCTTGCGAGTGCATGCGCCGGTGACGACATGCCGGTAGCGGCAAGGTCCAGCACCACAGTTCCGGGATCGGTCATGGACGCGACCGCGCGATTGAAAGTTCGGTTAATCTGCTGTTCTATCTGCGCTGCCGTGGAAAAATCCGGCACACGCAATGCCAGACGAATGCGCGACAGGCTTGACAGGTCGAAATCCACTTCACGCTCGACACGCGCACCCATCGGTATCGTCCCCGAGGTCGGAACACCGCGAACTTCCCGTGCCCCTTGCCCTTCGATAGCGGCACCACCCGCAATGACCGTTCCCTGGGAAACAGCGTAGATCGTGCCATCTGCGCCATTCAACGGGGTCATCACCAAGGTTCCGCCCAACAGACTTGTAGCGTCACCGATGGCCGAAACCGTCACATCGACACGCCCCCCTGCCCGTGCAAAGGGTGGAAGAGTCGCCGTGACGATCACTGCCGCGACATTCCTGGGCCGAAACTGCTCTCCAGTCACGTTGACACCCAATCTTTCCAGGATGTTGGAAAGGATGTCTTCGGTGAATGGCGAATTGCGCATGCCATCACCCGTTCCGTCCAAGCCCACTACAAGACCATAGCCTAATAGGTCATTACCGCGAACACCATCGAATTCGACAAGATCTTTCAATCTCACCGACGCATCGGCCGATGTTATCACAAGTGCTGACATCATGGTACACAGCAAAAGACGCAGCATCGCCCCTATCATCGTAAGTAATCCGCCAAGCTCAATCGCGAAAGCCGTGCAGTCATCGTGTAGATCATTTCCAGCTGACTCATTGTCTGCTCCAGTTTGCTGGCGGATTCGTAGGGATCGACAGCGAGCAACTCTGCCAACGAGATCGACAGACTGGTGCGCTCCGCCTCTGTTCGACTGGACGCTATCGCTGCGCGCTCTTCCGAGATCCCAAGGCGTGCCGACAGGTCCAGCAGGCCCTGTGATGCGTCTTTCATGGGCAGGGCGTTTTGCAGAACAATCGTGCGCTGTTCAGCCATTCCAATCCCGGGGAGTCCGCGGCTGAGCACCGCCCCTGTCGCCAGAGTCGCAAGAGCTTTCCTGATCGCCTTGTCTTGCGCGGTAACAGTCATGCTGATCTCCGTTCCATGGCCCAGATCAATCGCCCCTGGAATCGGTGCGCCGCCAAGATATCCGAGATTGTCGAAACCCGAGCCAGGAGCAAACCACGCACCGACAAGGCCCGACAGTGCGGCGGGATCGACCGGATCAGGAAGGTCCGAAATCAGCGCATCGAGTATCGCCTCCGGTTTCGCAAGCGAAGGTCCATCCCCACGCGTTCCGGCAAACAGAGTACGTTCGCCGAAACTGGTATTCAGCAGCCTCACGACATCGGAGAAGGCGTTCGAAACTCCATCCATTTTTCTCTCGAAGGCAGCGTCGTCCGTCACAAGCCCTAGGCGCTGCGCATCCAGGGCGACTTGCTCTACCTTGCTCGCCAGATCCTGGACGATGGCTTGTTGCGCGCCCAGCAACGACGCCGTCGTCTGTGCAATGCTCCTTCGAGTGGTGGCAAGTTCCAGTGACTTTTGAAGTGCGCCAAGTTCGGCAACATTTCCGCCCAGATGATGAACCTTGTCGCGCGCCTGACCGGTTGTCATTTCCTGAGACAAGACCGAGAGCGCAGTTTTGAGCCGCGCATTATGTCGACCCAGCGAAAGCGTACGGGACATGTCACCAAATGATGTCGGAATCATGACTCAGATCTCCAGAATTGTTCGCAACATGGCATCAACTGTGGACAGCACTCTCGCGTTGGCACTGTAAGCCTGCTCCAGTATCAGAAGCTTGCTCAGCTCTGCGTCAGTATCGACCCCCTGTGCTGCGAGAGTTTCGCTGAGCATAGCAACGCGCGCAACGTTGAACCCGTTGCGCTGATCGGACCCAAGACGTTGCGTGGCGACACTGGACAAAAGGTCAGTCGCGTGGCCCTGCAACGATCGTAACGGTGACTGAGTAGCGCCGAGTGTTGTCTGCATGTCTAGCGTGCGTGCCATTCGATCCAACACAGAGTTGTCCAGTACATCCCCAGGACCCGTCGCATTGATGCCTGTGCGCAGCCGCCATTCTGCGCCCCCTTTCGATGGGTCCAGCGCTGGGTTGATGGAAAGCAGTCCTGCAATTCCATCCAACGCAGCGGGTAGCGTTGTGTGGCCCGCCAAACTGAACAATCCGAAATCGCCAGGATCAAGGCTTTGATCAATGTCGGAACCCGAAAAGCGTGAAACAAGATCAGCTGCCAGTAGGTCAAGGTCGTGCAGCATCGCCGGCGCAACATCGTCCCGCAGTTGCAAAAACGCCCCGACAGTGCCCTCAGCGAAGATCACCGATCCGGACACAATCTCGCGACCATTTATCGAAACGCGCGAAAGCGCGCCATTTTCAACGCCATCGCCCGCTCGAGGATCTGGACTGCGCGAAAAGCTGAACTGTGCAGCATCGCGATCAACCAGAATGGAGCCATCGCGCGCCATCAACATGATCCGCCCGTCATCGCGCGGGAATTCTTGAACGGGAATGCGCTGAGCGACTTTGTCCACGAGCGATTGACGGAGGTCCATCAGCCCCTCCGGGGTGCCGCCAAGGAGGGTCTGTCGCTGTATCTTGTGATTCAAATCGGCGATATCATTCAGGGTATTGTTCAACCATTCGATATCTTGGGCAACACCTGCATCTGCCCTGTCGCGTTCGACAGCCAGCATGTCGTGCAAGCCTCTGATCTTTGTGGAAATATCGTTCGCTGCCTGAATGCTTTGCTGCAAGAAAGCCGTCTGATCCGGTTGAAGGCTGGCGCGTTGCAAGGCGGTGCCAAGACGCGCTATGCTTTGCCCTAGGCTGCCATCTTCACTGGGCAAGCCAAGCCCGGTTTCCATCTTCTGCCAGAACGCTCCGAGCAGACTGTCGCCACTTGCCAGGGTGGTCGCCTGTCGAAGATCGCCAATCAAAGCACGATCCATATGCCGGGTGATGCCCGTCATGGCCACGCCACTGCCTGTACCCCCCAGTACCCTCGCTCTCTGATTGAGGGTTCGCACACCATAAGATTCGGTCTGCGAATTCGCGATATTGTCAGCGACAATCTGGGCGCCGCGTGCAGACAGGTTCAAACCGCTCAGTGCTGCAGAAAAGGCAAGCGATAGCGACATGATCAAGACCCCCTCGAATATCGTTACCGTTTGATATTTGTTGTTTCCTGGAACATCTCATCGACGGTCTGGATGACCTTCGCATTCGAGGAGTAGGCGCGTTGGGTCTGGATAAGTCCTGTCAGTTCCGCCGCGACATCGGTCGCGGATTCCTGAAGGGCGAAGCCCACGAACTCTCCTACCGGGCCGTCGCCAGCATCCCACAGGAAGTAAGGCCCACTGTCCCGCGAGACCTGAAAGGCTTGTGCGTTTCGCGCGGTCAATCCATTGGGATTGGGCACATCGACAATCGGGATGCGAAACAGTGTCCGGCGAAAGCCCTGATCGTACACAGCGTCAAGATTGCCATTGGCATCAACCATCAATCCAACCAGGCTACCAGCCCCGAAACCGTCCTGCTCCACTCCGGCAGGCGAGAAAGTTGCCCCGCGCTGTACGATCCCACCGCCTTCGCCGAGCCGTCCGATCGCGAACTGAATCTGCTGACCACCTGCTTCTATCATCATCTGACCTGTGGCGGGATCGTAGTCACCGCCTTCGGCACCGACCCTGTCGACAGTCAAGAGCGTGCCCCCACGCCCAGGCGAATCGTCGAATACAAGGTCATAGGTTCCCAGAGATTCACCATTCTGTGCATGGGTGAGTTCCAGACGCCAACTGTTCGAGACTGTCGGGGGCGTCAGGTTAGGTGTCATTTCAACATCGATTGTCTGGGCAAGTCCCAGTTCGTTAAAATACTCTACGGACATGCGAAACGGATCACCCGATGCTGTTGGCAAGGTCGCCGAGGCCGGAAGATTGACGCCAAACCGGATATTCTTCGTCGCGACAAAGGATTGCTGGTTGACCTCGACCTGGACCGGTCGAAGCCCTGCGGAACTGTCACGCGGAAAAACCGGGATCGTGCCATCCGGGTTGGCGGGCCAGCCCAGCAACGCATGCCCCGCAGCATCTCGCAGATATCCCTGCGCATCCTGCCTGAATGA
Organism: Natronohydrobacter sp.; assembly: GCA_020832585.1. Taxonomy (GTDB): domain Bacteria; phylum Pseudomonadota; class Alphaproteobacteria; order Rhodobacterales; family Rhodobacteraceae; genus Roseinatronobacter. Next base: position 15,559 of record JAFIEL010000004.1, read on the forward strand.
CCCGGTAGTGCTCAACAACAAGGGCGCTGTCCCGTCCTGAAGCCGTGTCCCGAGTTCCGTTGTCACAGGCAGGAACCCACGACCGGAAATGGCGAGATCGGTCGCATTCTGGGTGCCTATCAGCGATCCGCCCTGATCAACAAGGCGCTGCGTCGTCGTCCGCACCCCGCCGGCAGAGTATTGACCCTGGCCTGCAATGCCCGATCCCACTACCATAGAGTGAAAGGATGTATTGGCCCGTCGATACCCATAGGTTGCCGAGTTCGCAATGTTGTCCGAGATCGTGGCAAGCCTGGTCGCATTGGCACGCAGCCCGGCAACGCCGGCGTTCATTGAGGAAGAAATGCTCATGTCCACTCCAGTCAGAAGGTGATTCTCTCATCCAATCTGACGGCAAGCCCTTAATTTCCAGCTAAGGCGTCAGAGTTTCTCTTTGCGAAGCAGCAAAATCAGTTCAAGCCGGTTGTTTCTTGCTGCCGTCGCGGGACTGACGGAAGGCATGCGATCGGCATTTCCCGTGACGCGATGCACGCGCAATTCGGGCAAGCCTGCTGCCTCCATGAGCTGCTTCATCGCCTCGGCGCGGCCAATGGTCATGGTCCAGACGGGGTTTTCCAGAAAGACCGCAGGAAAACTGCGCGCGTGTGCTGTGATCGCGACAGGGTTCGAAACTGTAAGGAATGCATCAGTGATGACATCTGTCAGGAGCCGCAGAACCGGGCGCGGTTGATGTGTCTCGGCTTCGAAAAGCGGGCGATCATCGAGGTCGAACAGCTCGATCAGCAGTCCCTCATCCGTCATGCGAATGGCCACATGCTCGAATGCTTCCCCTAGAATCTCATCCGCTGCAATCTGGGATTCGAGCGCTTCGACGACCATTTCCAACAATTCAAGATCTGCGCGATACCGCTCGCGCGTGGCAATGCTGTCAGTGATCGATTCGATCACTGACAGGGATTCGCCACCAAGAACGCCGTCACTGCCGGCAGAATTCGACTGGATTGCAAATGTCGCCGAGAAGTAATCCGCCACACCCTTGCGTTTCTCTTCTTCGACTGAGCCGAGCAGCCAAAGCATGAGGAAGAACGCCATCATAGCGGTCACGAAGTCCGCATAAGCCACTTTCCAGGCACCACCATGATGCCCATCGCCTGCCACCACACGCTTGCGTTTGATGATCACAGGCCTGACATTGTCAGAACCTTTCATAATACCACCCGAAATTTCACCCAACTCTACTGTAAGCTTTGCGGCTGAATCAGAAGTTAATGTCCGGCTGGGCAGGTATCGATCCGATCACAAATACATCAGAAACCGGGTTAAGCATCGTTTTGTCGCCGTGACAGACTGCGAGAGGGGATTACAAATGCTCTGAAGCGCGCTAAAATGAAAGAAAAAGAGGCAGTGATGAGCAGAGTAATCATTTCGCTGACACTTGTGTTGGCGCTGGCGGCTTGTGGCAGCAGAGGAGGAGGCAATTTCTCCGCGCCACGAAATCTGGAAAACGCATGTCTGATGGAGCGCGAGCGACCGCAATATTTCGCGGCCATGCGCGCAACAGAACGTCGCTGGGGTATACCCCTGCCCGTTCAAATGGCCATCATCCACGCAGAAAGCCGCTTCATCGGTGACGCCAGAACGCCGGTGCGCTATACACTTGGCGTGATCCCGATGGGACGACAATCCTCGGCTCTCGGCTATTCACAGGCACTGGATGGCACCTGGGATGAATATGTGCGCGAAACTGGCAATCGCCGCGCTTCGCGCACGAATATCGCGGATGCGACCGATTTCGTCGGCTGGTACAACAACAAGACACGCGAACGCAACGGCATTGCCCTGACCGATGCGCGCAACCTGTATCTGGCCTATCACGAAGGTCACACAGGTTTCGCGCGCGGATCGTACAACGCCAAACCATGGCTGCTTGGCGTTGCAGATCGAGTTGCGTCGCGGGCCGCAATGTATGACCAGCAATTGCGGGGCTGCGGCCGCCGCTAGGCAACGGCCTGTGCATCAATGCGCTGTCACAATACCCTTGCCTGGCGCGCGTTTCGCCGGACCGTTTGTTGCACTTCGTTCACGCTGTGCAGGGGCGTGCTCGCGCTCGGCCATTCGGGCATGACGCTGCTGACGGCAGGAATAGCTGATCAAGGCAGGTCACAGAATGCTGGAAAGTTCTTCGTTAAAATATCACTATCGTGCCGCATTTTTGACCAAACTGATCGCGAATGTCGGCTCAACAAAGTCGATGGCTCTAGAAGGAGACGATCATGTTCACAAGTGACGAAACCGGCGGCAAGAAAATCGCAGGCTTCCTGAAAGGCTCGCTGTTCTCGCGGCAGAAAAGCGCCGGTGAAGCGCCCGATCAAATCGACACACGTCTCGACATGCTGTCCGAAGGGCTGTCCGCCCGACTGCCGCAGCGCGGCTATATCAGACACTGACCATCAGGTCTGGCAGGTCAAGAACCTGCATCAGTTCACGCAATTCCTGACGGGCGGCGACATGCGACATCGTCATGCTTTCGCCGCCAGCATCCGCAAGGTCCAGAAGTGTCAGGCCCTTGGGGAACAATTCGCGAAAAATCACGCGCTCGCTGAAACCCGGTGCCAGCCGGAATCCGATACGGCGCGACAGTTCTTCCAGCGCATCCCCGACCTTGCGTTTGTTGTGCATCGCGGTCGTTCCCATGCGATTGCGCAGCACCACCCAGTTCAGCGGTTTCAACCCGGCCTGCGCACGCACCTGGCGCGCTTTCCACACCATTTCGGAATAGATCGAGGGGGCAAGAACCTTGCCGGTTTCCGGGTCGGTGCGTGCCAGCAAATCGAAATCGATGAAGCTGTCATTGATCGGCGTGATCAGCGTATCGGCGACAGAATGGGCAAACTGGCTGTAGCGGGTATGCGATCCGGGGCAATCAATCACGATGAAATCACACTCCGGTGCCAGCGATTCAAGGGCGGCACTCATGCGCATGTCATGAAGCTGCGGACCCTCTGGCAAATCGAAAGCTTTCGCATCAGGCAAAGGCATATAGCGCGGTCCCGGCAGGTCGAGACCTGCGCGTGACGTCCAGTTGGCCCGGTTCTCGATATACCGCCCGAAGCTGAGCTGGCGTACATCCAGGTCCATAGCACCGACACGCATCCCCATCCGCGACAGCGCCACCGAGACATGCATCGAGACCGTGGACTTGCCTGAACCACCCTTTTCATTGCCCACAACGATGATATGCGCCACGCTCGATACTCCTGTCTGTCAGCGGTTTCCCGCTGTTCATCTAGGCTGGGCGTGAACCGGTTACAAGCCAAGACACTGACCAAGCCAAGAGATTGTTCTGGAACGAAAAAAGGCGCAGGGTTTCCCCTGCGCCCATTCTGACCGCTGGTCGGTTTCTCAGAAACCCAGACCTGCGTACTTGTTCTTGAACTTCGACACCTTGCCGCCAGTGTCCAGCAGGCGCGAAGAGCCGCCAGTCCAGGCCGGGTGCACGGACGGATCGACGTCGAGCGAGAGAGTGTCGCCCTCTGAACCCCAGGTGGATTTCATCTGGACGATCGTGCCATCGGTCATCTTGACATTGATCAGGTGGTAATCGGGATGCGTATCGGATTTCATCGCAGCGCTCCTCAGGCTTTCGCGTCCAGCGGACGGTAGTTCGTTTTCTCGGCGATCCGGGCAGATTTGCCACGGCGATCACGCAGATAATAGAGCTTCGCGCGGCGCACGCGGCCACGGCGCACGACTTCGATGCTGTCGATATTGGTCGAATAGAGCGGGAACACGCGCTCCACACCTTCGCCGAAGGAAATCTTGCGCACGGTGAAGGATGCGCCGATGCCAGCGCCACCCTTGCGGCCGATGCAGACGCCTTCGAAATTCTGCACACGCGAACGGGTGCCTTCGGTCACTTTGTAACCGACGCGGATGGTGTCACCGGCCTTGAAATCCGGGATGGTCTTGCCAAGCTCTGCGATTTGCTCGGCTTCAATCTGTGCGATCAGGTTCATCGCTGGTCCTCTGTACATGCACGCGGGTTTGCCCACGCTGGTGATGCTGGCCAAGAGCTCTGATCTTCGACCGGGTCCGCAGGATGCGCCCGTCAGAGTTTGGTCACGCTTCTGTTCTTGCCTTGCACATCCCGCACCCTGCCGAAGCTGTCAGGTCTGGGAAAAGCGCGAGGGTCCACATGCCGAATCTGTGGCAGTGATCCGCAACCTGTTACGGCGCGGCGGCAGTTGCGTCAAGCCATTCAACGCGAACACCCCGCGATGTAATCCATCGCGGGGCCTGTCTGTGTTGGCCAGTTATCAGGCCAGTGCGGCTTGCGCCTTGGCAACGATCTGGCCGAACGCATCGGGTTCGTGCACAGCGAGATCGGCCAGAACCTTGCGATCCACTTCGATCCCTGCCAGCCCCAGCGCGTTGATGAAACGCGAATAGGTCAGCGTGGGGTCGATTTCGCGCACGGCTGCGTTGATCCGCTGGATCCAGAGCGCGCGGAAATTGCGCTTGCGCACCTTGCGGTCACGGGTTGCGTATTGGTTCGCTTTGTCCACAGCCTGCGTGGCAGTGCGGAAATTGCGCGAGCGTGCGCCATAATAGCCCTTGGCCGCCTTGATGACCTTGCGGTGACGGGCATGGGTGACGGTGCCGGATTTGACTCGAGACATGACAGCGGCTCCTTAGCGGTCGTAGGGCATGTATTTCTTGACGATACGCGAATCCTGATCCGACAGGATCGTGGTGCCGCGCGCGTCGCGAATGAACTTCTTGGTCCGTTTGATCATGCCGTGGCGTTTGCCGGCCTGACCTGCCTTGACCTTGCCAGAAGCGGTCATGGAGAAGCGCTTTTTCGCGCCCGATTTGGTCTTCATCTTGGGCATTTCAAACTCCTTTCACTGGAGGTTGGATCATGCGACTCGGCATGCCACGGGGGCCGGACGCATGTGTTTGGAGCGCGCCCGATAGCGCAGATCACCCCGGACTGCAAGCCCTCGCCCTAGAAAAGCGCGATAACGCGGGCAATCAACATGACAGTCAACTCTGGAATTTCGCGCCAGTCGAACAGACCATCCTCACGCATTGTGTGGATATACCCGAAAATCGCGATGGCCATTGCCGCAAGCAGACCCGCGACAACGGGTCTGCGGTTAGAGGCCCAGGCACCCACGAAACTGACAAATGCCAGAGGTAGCAGGTAAACGCCCAGGAGATAGAGTGTCTCGAAATCCATGGGCCACCGGGGTCAGTTAATCAACCAAGCCTACTCTGGCTCGCCTTGCGCAATCAAGTGTTCCGCACAGGGTGCCACGCGCAGGATGTTCGTCGTGCCGGGCTGGTTGAACGGAATACCAGCGGTGACAAGGATCTGGTCGGTCTCTTTCGCGAATTCATATCTTCGCGCAACGCGCACGGCATTGAGAACCGCCTTCTTGAACCGCTCGACCTCGCCGGTGACGGTCTCGCAATGCACACCCCAGACCAGCGACAGGCGACGGGCGACAGGCTGGAACTGCGTGATCGCGATGATCGGCACATGCGGACGCTCGCGCGCAACCAGATTGGCGGTGGTGCCGGATTGGGTGAAACAGCAGATCGCGGCAATATCGGTCTTTTCCGCCAGTTCCCGCGCCGCCGCCACAATACCATCGGCAATCGTGTGGTGTTTCACCTTGCGCGAGGAATCGATAATCTCGATATAGGTCGGATCGCTTTCCACCTCGATGGCGACATTGTTCATCGTGGTGACAGCTTCCACCGGATACTGACCAGCCGCCGATTCGGCCGACAGCATGATCGCATCCGCCCCTTCATAGATCGCCGTTGCCACATCCGAGACTTCGGCACGGGTTGGCATCGGGCTCTCGATCATGGATTCCAGCATCTGCGTCGCCACGATGACCGGCTTTGCCGCAGCACGGGCACGGCGCACCAGTCGTTTCTGGATCGGGGGCACGTTCTGGACGGGCAATTCGACCCCCAGATCCCCACGCGCCACCATGATCCCGTCAGAAACCGAAAGAATCTCTTCAAACGCTTTCACCGCCGCAGGCTTCTCGATCTTCGACAGGATCGCGGCGCGTCCCTGTGCCAGTTCGCGCGCTTCCGACACGTCCGAGGCACGCTGCACGAAAGACAGTGCCAGCCAGTCCACGCCCAGCCGACAGACAAATTCCAGATCCTTGCGGTCCTTGTCCGACAGCGCGGCCAGCGGCAGAACCACATCGGGCACGTTCACGCCCTTGCGGTTGGAAATCGTGCCACCCACGGTCACAGTGCAATTGGCATGTTCCGCGCTGCAATCATTGACCTTCATGCGGATCTTGCCATCGTTGACCAGCAACTCCGCGCCCGGTTCCAGCGCCTTGAAAATCTCTGGATGCGGCAGGTTCACGCGTTTCAGGTCGCCGGGGGCCGTGTCCAGATCCATGCGGAACGCCTGCCCTTCAACCAGATCAACCGCATCATTGGCAAAAGTCCCCACGCGCAGTTTCGGACCCTGAAGATCCGCCAATATACCGATCGGGCGACCAAGATCAGCCTCGACCTTGCGAATGATCGCATGGCGCGCGGCAATCTCGTCATGACTGCCATGACTCATGTTCAGGCGAAAGACATCGGCGCCTGCCTCGAAGAGCGTTCGGATCATCTCATAGGTGGACGACGAGGGGCCAAGCGTGGCCACGATCTTGATCATTCGATGACGACGCAACGGAGAGGTCATTCAGGGTCCTTTCGCACGGTGTGACACCGCGATGAGAGATGGATACAGGCGATGTATGACAGGTTTCCGGATTCCCGAAACCGTTAGCGCAAACAAATATCACGTTCGGCACTGTTTGCAAGCTTGGCGAACCTTGACGCCCCGTTGCGCGATGGACAGGTTATACACAACAACACAAAAGGTGAGCTATGGATGACACGACTCGCACCGAACTGGAAGCCGCAGCGTTTCGCACGCTTCTGGAACACCTGAACCGCCGGACGGATGTGCAGAATATCGACATGATGAACCTGACAGGGTTCTGCCGCAACTGCCTGTCGCGCTGGTATCAGGAAGCCGCCAATGCGCGCGGCATCGAGATGGACAAGGACGCCGCCCGCGAGATCATCTACGGCATGCCCTATGCCGAATGGCGGGAAAAATTCCAGACCGAGGCAGGGGCCGACAAGCAGGCGGAATTTGTGAAATCGTTTCAGGAAAATGTCGGCCCGCGCGAATAGTCGGAAAGGCCGTGCTGCCTCGTAGCCTGCTTTTGCCGCGACGGTTGATTCGAGAACTGCGCGTTGAAATCTCCGTCTGAGGCTTTCAATTGCGGGACAATCCGCGGCGCATAGCGCGCATCGCTACGCCTTTGGAAACAATGGCGCAGCGTCAACGCGTATCGAAAAATATCATTGGACAAGAAAAGGTTAACTTGCTTCATGTTGCGAGTTGAGCATGCGGAGGTCGCATGTGATGGCGGTTGTGGGGTATCATGCCATGGAAGTCCTTTTTCTATTGTTTGGATTAGCAGCGCTGCTTGCAGTTGCAGGAACCATTTCCGACGGGCCGGAAGCAGAGCCTGAACCGCCAGAGGATGATGAGAACGAGCGTTCGGGCACGGACGGCGACGATATCATGTTCAGCGACGGCGGAGAAATCCTGCGCGGGCTGGATGGCGATGATACTCTGATCACGTCTGGCGACAGCACCCTTCTCGGTGGCGAAGGCGATGACACGCTGGTGTCTTTTGGTGGCGGTGCGCTGCTGAATGGTGGCGCGGGCGAAGATACCTTTGTAATCAACCTGCTTGGCGTGACGGACGAGGGCGACCTGCTCGATGTGAACGGCCAGCCTGTAGCACCGACAGTGATCGACGACTTCAACCCCGATCAAGACCAGCTTGTTATCGACCTGCGCAACAGTGGCCTACTGCCCGACGATGGTGCGCCAGTTGTGCTGACTGGCGTGGTCGCGCCCGATGGCGAAGGACTGATGATTCAGTTCAACGGCGTGAACGTCGTGCAGCTCTCTACCTATGGGAGTGTCGGCGATGAAGGGATGCAGCTTGCCCTTGAAGCCTTGGTGAACGATTTCGACGCGCTGCAAATCATCGGTGCCGATTTCGACTTCCCCGAGCGCGAAACCGAGCTCCCGGAGGGCGTTGAAGTCATTGAAGACGACTTCGGTGCACTGACTTTTGTCGTGACTGATGAATTCGCAGGCGGTGGCGTACTGGTCGGATCGCAAGGCATACCTGACGTGCTCGATCTGTCGCAATTCTCGGGCGGTGTATCAATCTATACCAACGAAACCGGAGATCTTGTCCTTGAAATTTCCACGGCGGATGCGCCTGTGACAACACTGGTGAACATTCATAATGTCATTCTTGGGCCTGGTGTTAATCAGGTTGATGCAAGCGACATCCCGGTGCCATTGAATGTGACCGTGACCGAAGGAACCAACAGCATCATCGGCGGGACTGCCGGAATACACCTGTCGCTCGAGGGCGGGACAAACACGGTATCCATCGTGGACGGCGGCAGGGCATCATTTGATATTTCGGGCGGCGAAAACCGCGTCACTCTCTCTGATGGAACCCCGATTCAAAACGCCGGCTTTGCCGATATCTTCATTCAGCCTGATGCAACTGGCACAACGACAGTCTCCGGTGGCAACGCCAGTCTCTCTTTCGCTGGATTGACAGAGATGCCCGACCTGAACGTTATCCTGACAGAGGAAAGCGGAACCGCAACTTGGGAGGGCGGTCGGGTCGATCTGGAGAATGTCATCGTAGTGATTGTAGGCGATGGCGCTACAGTTGATGCCTCTGCACGAGTATCCGAAAGCACCGTCACTATTGCAAGTGTCGGCGCGAGCACGAACGTAATCGGAAGTGCGGGCCCAGATATCATGATTGGACAGGGGAATTTCTCTGGCGGTGCCGGGAATGACCAGATCACACTCTTCAACTATGCCGATGGCGGCGCAACAGCTGACGGTGGGGCAGGAGACGACACTCTGATCGCTGATATTTCTGATGACTTTTCCGGCGACCTTGTGCTGAGCGGCGGCGACGGCACAGACAGTTTTGTGGTGCAGATTGATACGCTTAGATGGGACGCAGAAGGCGGCATCGCGCGCATCACAGATCTGGAAGATGGCGAAACGGTCCGGCTCGATGTAACGACATATCAGTTCACATCGACTTCGGTTGCCCCGCCCGAGATCACTGTCGAACCCGATCCCGTGGCCAATGAAGTGCGCGTGTTCGTGAACGGCGAGCTTGCACTCGTCATCGAAGGCCGGTCCCTGCTCGAACCGGGGATGCTGCAAGCCAATGTCACCCTCATTCGGGATTTCGATGACGTTTTTGCCTGAACCTTGGTCGGCTGCGGTCCGGGCATCGCTCAGATCGCAGCCTTTCGGCTTTCCTCGATATAGATTTCGCGCAACCGCAGGGCCATCGGACCGGGCACACCTGCACCGAGCTTTGCGCCGTCGATCTCGACCACCGGCATCACAAAGGTGCTGGCAGAGGTCACAAACGCCTCATCCGCCGTTTTCGCCTCTTCCACAGTGAAGCTGCGTTCCTCGACCGGCATCTGCGCTTCGCGCGCGAAGCGCAGCACAGCGGCGCGGGTGATCCCGTGCAGGATGTCATTCGACAACGCCCGCGTCACGATCCGCCCGTCCTTGATGATATAGGCGTTGTTGGACGTTCCTTCGGTCACGCAGCCATCCTGCACCATCCAGGCATCATCCGCGCCCTGCTTGATCGCCATCATCTTGCCCATCGACGGGTAGAGCAGCTGCACCGTCTTGATATCGCGCCGTCCCCAGCGAATGTCATCAATCGTGACGACCTTGATACCCTTCTTGGCTTTGGGGCTATCCACCAGCGCCGGATTGGACTGGGTGAACAGCACCACGGTCGGTGTGGTTGTTTCCGGGTCAGGGAAAACAAAATCCCGGTCGCCAGGCGCCCCGCGCGTCACTTGCAGATAGATCATCCCCTGATCCAGCCCGTTCTGCGCAACCAACTGGCGATGCACCTCCAGCCAGTCCTCGCGGCCCATCGGATTGGCAATGTCCAGTTCGCCCAAGGACCGCTCCAGCCGCGTGAAATGCCCGTCAAAATCGATCAGCTTGCCGTCAATGACCGTTGTCACCTCATAGACGCCATCGGCCATCAGAAACCCCCGATCGAAGATCGAGACCTTGGCCTCAGCTTCCGGCAGATAGTCGCCATTCACATAGACGATACGGCTCATTCTCACCATCCTTCAGGCAATTTACGCACGGCCCCCTTGGCCGCCGATGTGGTCAGCGCGGCATAGGCCCGCAACGCAGTCGTGACCTTGCGCGGGCGCGGCTTGGCGGGCTTCCAGCCCTTTTCATCCTGCGCCTTGCGCCGTGCGGCAAGGGTCGCGTCATCCACCGCCAGATGGATTGTCCGGTTGGGAATGTCGATCTCGATCAGATCGCCCTGTTCCACCAGCCCGATCAGCCCGCCTTCTTCCGCTTCCGGGCTGACATGGCCAATGGACAGGCCCGATGTGCCGCCCGAAAACCGCCCGTCCGTCACCAGCGCGCAGGCTTTGCCAAGGCCCTTGGATTTCAGATAGCTCGTGGGGTACAGCATTTCCTGCATCCCCGGCCCACCGCGCGGCCCTTCATAGCGGATGATCACCACTTCACCGGCCTTGACCTTGCCGGTCAGAATCCCGCTGACGGCATCATCCTGAGATTCGAACACATGCGCAGGGCCAGAGAATTTCAGAATCGACTCGTCCACGCCTGCCGTTTTCACGATGCAACCCTGTTCAGCCAGATTGCCGAACAGCACCGCCAACCCGCCATCCTGACTGAACGCATGTTCCTTCGACCGGATCACGCCCTTCTCTCGGTCCATGTCCAGCGTGTCATAGGCCTTGGCCTGACTGAATGCCTGCGTCGTGCGCACACCGCCAGGTGCTGCCTTGAAGAAATCATGCACTTCCGGGTCATCTGTGCGCATGATGTCCCACATATCCAGCGCCATGCCCATCGTCGGGCTATGGACCGTCGGCAAGTCACGATGCAACAGCCCCGCGCGATCCAGCTCGCCCAGAATGGACATGATCCCACCAGCGCGGTGCACATCTTCCATATGCACATCATCTTTCGCAGGGGCCACTTTCGACAGACAGGGCACACGCCGCGAAAGCCGGTCGATATCGGCCATGGTGAACGCGATCCCGCCTTCATGGGCGGCGGCCAGCAGATGCAGCACAGTGTTCGTGGACCCGCCCATCGCAATGTCCAGCGACATGGCATTCTCGAACGCCTCGAAACTCGCTATATTGCGCGGCAGTACACTCTCGTCATCCTGCTCATAATAGCGCTTGGCCAGATCGACGACCACATGACCCGCGCGCAGGAACAACTGCTTGCGGTACGCATGGGTTGCAAGGGTCGAGCCATTGCCCGGAAGCGACAAGCCCAGCGCTTCGGTCAGGCAGTTCATCGAATTGGCGGTGAACATGCCCGAACAGGAACCGCAGGTCGGGCAGGCTTCTTCTTCCATCGCCTGCACCTGCGCGTCGGTGTATTTGTCATCTGCCGCCCAGACCATCGCATCGACCAGATCGACGGCCTTGGTGACACCATCGACCTCGACCTTGCCCGCCTCCATCGGCCCGCCAGACACAAACACGCACGGAATGTTCAGCCGCATCGCGGCCATCAGCATCCCCGGCGTGATCTTGTCACAGTTGGAAATGCACACCATCGCATCGGCGCAATGCGCATTGACCATGTATTCCACCGAATCCGCGATCACCTCGCGCGAGGGCAGTGAATAGAGCATCCCGTCATGGCCCATCGCGATCCCGTCATCGACCGCGATCGTGTTGAACTCCTTGGCGACACCGCCCGCCTTTTCCACCTCGCGCGCGACCATCTGGCCCAGATCTTTCAGATGCACATGGCCCGGCACGAACTGGGTGAAGGAATTGACAATCGCGATGATCGGCTTGCCGAAATCGCTGTCCTTCATCCCTGTGGCCCGCCAAAGCCCACGGGCTCCGGCCATGTTGCGTCCATGTGTGGTCGTGCGCGAGCGGTATCTTGGCATCTGGCTATCCTCCGAAATCGCGCAATGCATAGCGCATGCGCAGGGCTTGGGGAAGAGTAGTCAACCCCAAAGCGCGGGCAAGGGGGGATGCGCCCCGCTGGCATCATAGTGAAGCGGCGGGTCGCGGTCCTCTGCCAGCAGAAGCGGCCCGTCCAGATCGACGATCTCGACCCCTTGCGCGACCAGCACAGCAGGTGCCATCGCCAGCGAAGACCCCACCATACACCCCACCATGACCTGATAACCCTCAGCCCGCGCCGCGTCACGCAAGGCCAGCGCCTCAGTCAACCCGCCGGTCTTGTCGAGCTTGATATTGACCATGTCATACTTGCCCTTCAACCTTGGCAGGCTGGCCCGATCATGGCAGCTTTCATCAGCGCAGACCGGCAAGGGCCGCGCAATCTCGGCCAGCATGTCATCCGCGCCCGCAGGCAAGGGCTGCTCCACCATTGCCACGCCCAAACGCAACAGATGCGGGGCCAGGTCTGCATAGACCTCGGCGCTCCAGCCTTCATTGGCGTCAATGATGATCCGCGTCCTTGGGGCACCCCTGCGCACAGCCTCCAGACGCGGCATGTCGTCAGGCGTACCCAGCTTGATCTTCAGCAATGGCCTATGCGCATGACGCTGCGCCGCCGCCTCCATCCGCTCTGGCGTGTCCAGCGACAAGGTAAAGGCTGTCACAACCGGCATAGGATCAGGCAGCCCAAGCAAATCCCAGACCCGGCACCCCGCGCGCTTGGCCTCCAGGTCCCAGAGCGCGCAATCAACCGCGTTGCGCGCGGCCCCGGCGGGCAAGGCACCCTGCAATGCGGCCCGCGTCACGCCCTCAGCCAGCCCCTCGATCTGCGCGCGCACCGACGCAAGTGTCTCGCCATAACGCGCATAGGGCACACATTCCCCCTGCCCGGTGAACCCGTCCCGCGTAACCGCCACGCGCAACACATCCGCATGGGTGCGCGAGCCCCGCGCGATGGTGAACACCTCTGCCAGCGCAAAGCGATCCTCAGTGACTGTCAACACGACCCCACCCTTTCATTCTTGCAAAAATATCCTGGGGTGAATGGGGCCAAAGGCCCCAGAGGGGCAAAGCCCCTCATGTCTCACAACACGGGCAAAGCCCCTCAGATCCCCGCCAGCGCGTCCACAAGCCGCCCGGCACCGTGGCGGAACGGATCAACTGTCGGCAGCCCCATCCGCGCTTCGACCTCGGCGCAATAGTCCAGCGCCTCCTGCTCGCCCAGCCCGGCCGTGTTGATCGAAATCCCCACCACCTGACAGGCCGGATTGGCCACCCGCGCAAGTGTCAGCGCCATGTCACGCAATGCTTCCAGCGAGGGCAACGCATAGCCCGGCAATCCGCGCATATGCTCCCGCGTCGGCTCATGGCTCAGGATCAGCGCATCGGGCTGGCCACCATGGATCAGTGCCATCGTGACCCCGGAATAGGACACATGGAACAGCGACCCCTGCCCCTCGATCAGATCCCAGTGGTCGGGGTCATTGTCGGGCGTCAGCCATTCGACCGACCCGGCCATGAAATCCGCAATCACCGCATCCAGCGGCACCCCGTCCCCGGTGATCAGAATGCCTGTCTGGCCCGTGGCGCGGAAACTCGCCTTCATCCCGCGCGCGACCATCTCACGCTCCATGCACAGCGCCGTATACATCTTGCCGACAGAGCAATCCGTGCCAACCGCAAGGCAGCGCTTGCCGCTGCGCTTGACCCCATTGGCAATCGGATACTTGACGGACGGGATGCGCACATCATGCAACTTGCGCCCGCAGGCTTCGGCCACGGCCTGCAGGTCTGGTTCATCGCGCAGCAGATTGTGCAGGCCAGATGCCAGGTCAAACCCTTCTTCCAGCGCCGCCACCAGAACCTTCTTCCACGCGGCCGAGATCACCCCGCCTCGGTTCGCGACCCCGATCACCAGTGTTTTTACCCCTGCCACCTTCGCTTCTTCCAGCGTCATGTCAGGCAGCTTCATGTCGGCCTTGCAGCCCTCCATGCGGAACTGGCCCAGCGCAAATTCCGGGCGCCAGTCCTTGATGCCTTGCGCGACCTTGGCGGCCAGGGCATCGGGCGCATCGCCCAGAAACAGAAGATATGGGGTTTCGATCATGGCAGGCCTCCGACACATTGGGTGACAGACGCAGCATCATCCAATTCATATGCAATGTCTTGATCGTTCTTGATGGATTTGCGAGCATCCATCGAATTTTCTTCGGCGAATGTTCAATAATTCAGCGTTTTCTTCTCATTCCTCGATTCCAACCCGGAATACTACGCGCCTTCGCACCTGCAGAAATCGGGTTGCGGCGACATGCGCAAGAATATAACACGACTGACGAAAACTTCGCAACTTCCTGACCCAAAAGGTGCCCCATGAGCTTCCGCATCCAGCCCACTCCGCCTGCGCGCCCCAATCGCTGCCAGCTGTTCGGCCCCGGCTCGCGCGTGGCGCTGTTCGAAAAGATGGCAGCCTCGGGCGCAGATGTGATCAACCTGGACCTGGAAGACTCGGTCGCACCCTCCGACAAGGACAGCGCGCGCGCCAATATCATCGCGGCCACGCATGATGTGGACTGGGGCAACAAGTATCTCTCCGTGCGCATCAACGGTCTGGACACGCCCTTCTGGTATCGCGATGTCGTTGAACTTCTGGAACAGTCCAGTGACCGGCTGGACCAGATCATGATCCCCAAAGTCGGCTGCGCCGCAGATGTCTATGCAGTTGATGCGCTTGTCTCGGCCATCGAGGCCGCCAAGGGCCGCAAGAAGCGCATCAGCTTCGAGGTCATCATCGAATCCGCCGCTGGCATCGCCCATGTCGAAGAAATCGCGGCCTCGTCGCCCCGCCTGCAGGCCATGAGCCTTGGCGCGGCCGATTTCGCGGCATCGATGGGCATGGCCACGACTGGAATCGGTGGCACACAGGAAAACTACTACATGTTGCATGATGGCGCGAAACACTGGTCCGACCCATGGCACTGGGCGCAATCGGCCATTGTCGCGGCCTGCCGCACGCATGGCATCCTGCCAGTTGACGGCCCTTTTGGCGATTTCTCGGATGACGAAGGCTTCCGAGCGCAGGCCCGGCGTTCGGCCACCTTGGGCATGGTCGGCAAATGGGCGATCCACCCCAAGCAGGTGGCGCTGGCCAATGAAGTGTTCACCCCGTCAGAAGCCGCTGTGCTTGAGGCACGCGAAATTCTGGAAGCGATGGAAGCCGCGAAAGCCCGTGGCGAGGGGGCGACTGTCTACAAGGGTCGTCTGGTCGATATCGCGTCGATCAAACAGGCGGAAGTGATCGTGCGTCAGTCGGAAATGATTGCGGGCTGAAAAAATGCAATCATATAAGGTGCGTGTGCTGGGCACGCATCTTATGCCTGCACCGCGCGCTTACAGCTCTTCCACCATCACAACACCACCCAGCGATTTCACCGCCCCCCGGATTTGCGGAGTGACGGCAATCTGCCTGCCTGTGTCAATCTCGTAAGCCTGCCCCAGCACTGGATCGGTCACGCAGAACCACAGCGGCCCCTTTGCGCGCTGCGGGCCTTCCTTGTAACGCTCCAGCAAACTCGCGACCGAGCCGATCGCATCGGTCGTTTCGACATGCACCCGCAGCCCTGCCGCCCCGGCATCAGCCACAACGGAATCAATCGGCTGCACCCCGCGCGCCAGCAGTTTCAGTGTCTCGGCCTCCATCGTCGCCTCTACTGTCAGAACGACATTCTGGCCGGGTTCCAGATATTGCCTCCCGGCTTCCAGCGTGTCCGAAAAGACCGTCACTTCATAAAGTCCGGTCGGATCGGAAAGTTGCACAAAGGCAAAGCGATTGCCGCGCGCCGATTTGCGTTCCTGCCGGGCTGAAACAGCGCCCGCGAGTTTCGCCACCAGCGGCCCGCCTGCAGCCTTCCTCTCGATCTCGGCCAGCGTCATCACCTGCTTGCGCTTGAGCGGCCCTGCATAATCATCCAGCGGATGGCCCGACAGGTAGAACCCGATGGCCTGATGTTCCTGCGTCAGCCGCTCGGTCGGCAGCCAGTCATCGCATTGGCTCAGGCGCGGCTCGGGAATATCAGACCCGGCCTCGCCAAAGAGCGAGACCTGATTGGACGCCCGCGCCTCATGGATCGCCGCCGAATAGATGACCAGCGCATCAAGGCTCTCAAACACCCGCTTGCGGTTGCGGTCCAACTGATCGAAAGCCCCCGCCCGCGCCAACATCTCCAACGGACGCTTGCCCACCCGCTTCAGATCGACCCGCCGCGCCAGATCAAACAGCGTGGCGAAAGGCGTTTCGCCGCGTCCGTCCACGATCAGCCGCATCGCATCGACGCCCACGTTCTTGAGCGCGCCCAGCGCATAGACCAGCGCGCCGTCCTTCACATCAAACCGCGCGCGCGAGCGGTTCACGCAGGGCGGGATGACCGTGATCTCCATCCGGTCCACCTCGCGCTTGTAGACGGCCAGTTTCTCGGTCAGATGCAGATCGCAATTCATCACGCCCGCCATGAATTCGACCGGATAATTCGCTTTCAGCCATGCCGTCTGGTAGCTGACCACGGCATAGGCCGCCGCGTGTGACTTGTTGAAACCGTAATTGGCGAATTTCTCCAGCAGGTCGAAAACCTCGCCCGCCTTCTTCTTGTCCACGCCATTGGCAACTGCACCATCGACGAATTTGGGCCGCTCCTTGGCCATTTCCTCGGCGATCTTCTTGCCCATCGCGCGGCGCAACAGGTCCGCGCCGCCAAGCGAATAGCCCGCCATGACCTGCGCGATCTGCATCACCTGTTCCTGATAGACGATGATCCCTTGGGTTTCCTCAAGGATATGGTCAATCGACGGGTGAATGGATTCCAAGGGCTTCAGCCCGTTTTTCACCTCGCAATAGGTCGGGATATTCTCCATCGGGCCGGGACGATATAGCGCCACAAGCGCCACGATATCCTCGATACAGGTGGGTTTCATGCGCCGCAGCGCGTCCATCATGCCCGAGCTTTCCACCTGAAACACGGCCACAGTCCGCGCGCTGGCATAGAGCTTGTAGGTCGCTTCATCATCCAGCGGGATCATGGAAATATCCAGATCCACCCCGCGCCGCTTCAGCAGATCAACGGCGTTCTGAATGACCGTTAGGGTTTTCAGCCCCAAAAAGTCGAATTTCACCAGCCCCGCCGCTTCGACCCATTTCATGTTGAATTGCGTCGCAGGCATATCCGAGCGCGGATCACGATACAGCGGCACCAGCTGATCCAGCGGCCGGTCCCCGATCACCACACCGGCAGCATGGGTCGAGGCATTGCGCAACAGCCCTTCGACCTTCTGCGCATGTGTCAGCAACCGGCCCACGACCTCTTCGGATTTCGCGGCTTCGCGCAGGCGCGGCTCATCGGCCAGCGCCTTTTCGATGCTGACGGGCTTCACCCCTTCCACCGGGATCATTTTCGACAGCTTGTCCACCTGCCCGAACGGCAGTTGCAGCACCCGCCCCACATCACGCACCGCGGCCTTACTCAGCAACGCGCCAAAGGTGATGATCTGGCCCACCTTGTCATGGCCGTATTTGTCTTGCGTATAGCGGATCACCTCTTCGCGGCGGTCCATGCAGAAATCGATGTCGAAATCCGGCATGGACACACGTTCAGGGTTCAGGAATCGCTCGAACAGCAGCGCATAGCGCAGCGGGTCCAGATCGGTGATCGTCAGCGCATAGGCGACCAGAGACCCGGCCCCGGACCCACGCCCCGGACCCACGGGAATGTCATTATCCTTGGCCCATTTGATGAAATCAGCCACGATCAGGAAATAGCCGGGAAAGCCCATCCCTTCGATGATCCCGAGCTCAAACTCCAGCCGCTTCTCATACTCCTCGACCGGCGCGGCATGGGGGATCACCGCCAGACGCGCGGCCAAGCCTTCGCGAGCTTGCCTGCGCAATTCCTCGACCTCATCCTCGGCAAAACGCGGCAGGATCGGCGCGCGCTTTTCCGCCTTGTAGGCGCAGCGCCGCGCGATCTCGACCGTGTTTTCCAGCGCCTCGGGCAGGTCTGCGAACAGTGTCGCCATTTCCTCGGGCGATTTCAGGTAATGCTGCGGTGTCAAACGGCGGCGCGGCGCAGACTGGTCCACATAGGACCCTTCCTTGATGCACAGCAGCGCATCATGGGCTTCATACATCGCTGTGTCCGGGAAATATGCGTCATTGGTCGCCACCAATGGCAGGTCCAGCGCATAGGCCATCTCGACAAAGGCGCGTTCCGTGACGCGCTCTGCCTCCATCATCTGCCCGCCCGCGCCCGCGTGGCGCTGCAATTCGACATACAGCCGCCCCGGATAAATCGCCGCCAGCCGCTCCATCAGCGCGCGGGCTTTCGGCATCTGGTTGGTCTGGATCAGCTTGCCGACAGCCCCCTCCGCCCCACCCGACAGGCAGATCAGCCCCTCTGAATACTGTGCCAGTTCCTCGACCGTTACTTGCGGGACCGGGCGATCCCTGGGCAGATACAGGCAGGAATTGAGCGCCATCAGGTTCATGTAACCCGCCTCAGACTGCGCCAGCAGCACGACGGGCGCCGGCATCCGCAGCTTTTCACCCGGCGCTGGCGGGTCATAGGCCACGGAAATCTGACAGCCCAGGATCGGTTGCACCCCGGCACCAGAGGCCAGCACTGAAAACTCCAGCGCCGCGAACATATTGTCAGTATCGGTGACAGCAATCGCGGGCCAGCCCTTGGCGGCGCATGATTTCACGAGTTTTTTCAATGGGATAGCCCCTTCAAGCAGGGAATATTCCGTATGCGTGCGCAGATGGATGAAACGAGGGATCTGGGTCATGGACCAAGCATAGGGCGCTGCGCGGTCGCAGAAAAGGGGTTCAATGATTATCAATGAGGCATTGAATCAGTCTCGCCGCTCTGGAAATAGATTTTCCTTGAGAAAAACCGGGCACACCGCTTTGCTGTGGTACAGAAAAACGGCCAAAGGCCACGAACAGGGGGAAGACAACCATGCGCAAGCCATTGCTGCGCCTTGACGGGCTGACCAAGGCCTATCCCGGCGTTCTGGCCAATGACGATGTATCCTTCGAAATTGGCATCGGCCAGATGCACGCGCTTCTGGGCGAGAACGGCGCAGGCAAATCCACGCTGGTCAAGATGATCTACGGCCTGGTGAAACCCGACAAGGGCCAGATGGTGCTGCGTGACCAGCCCTATGCGCCCGCCCAACCGTCAGAAGCTCGCAAGAATGGCGTCGCGATGGTGTTTCAGCATTTCAGCCTGTTCGATGCGTTGGACGTGGCGGAAAACGTTGCACTGGGCATGGAAAACCCGCCCGCGATGCGCGATCTGGCCAAGCGTATCCGCGATGTGTCGGAAGAATATGGCCTGCCGCTGGACCCGAACCGTCTGGTGGGCGATCTGTCCGCCGGGGAACGGCAGCGCGTGGAAATCGTGCGTTGCCTGCTACAAGACCCGAAGCTTCTGATCATGGATGAACCGACCAGCGTGCTGACCCCGCAAGAGGTTGAAATCCTGTTCCGCACGCTGCGCCAGCTCTCCAGCGAGGGCACCGCGATCCTCTATATCTCGCACAAGCTGGAAGAGATCCGCGCGCTTTGTGATGAAGCCACGATCCTGCGCGGTGGGAAGAAGGTCGCGACCTGCGATCCGCGCGAGAAATCCGCCCGCGAACTGGCCGAGTTGATGGTCGGACAAGTCCTGACCCCGCCCGAACGCCCCGCCAAGCCCAAGGGCGATGTGCTGCTGTCGGTCGAAAATCTGTCGCTGAAATCCAACAACCCTTTCGGCACCTCGATCAAGGATATCTCTTTCCAGCTTCATGCGGGTGAAGTCCTTGGAATCGCAGGTGTTGCAGGCAATGGGCAGGATGAGTTGCTGCTGATGCTCTCGGGCGAAATCCCATCCCCTGCGGCGCAGGTCAAGTTGAAAGGCCAGCCCATCGGCCAGCTTGGCCCCAATGCGCGCCGCGTGCGTGGGCTGGTCACTGCGCCCGAAGAACGCCTTGGCCATGCCGCAGCCCCTGATATGAGTCTGACCGCAAATGCGCTCCTGTCCGGGGCCGCGCGCAAGGGGCTGGTGAAAAAAGGTTTCATAGACTGGAAAAAGACCGACAGTTTCGCGCGCGAGATCATCGCGAAATTCGATGTCCGCACACCGGGGACGCATGTGCTCGCGCGCGCGCTCTCGGGCGGCAATCTGCAGAAATTCGTCATCGGTCGCGAGATCGAACTCGCGCCGGATGTGATTGTCGTGAACCAGCCGACATGGGGGGTTGATGCCTCTGCCGCCGCCTTCATCCGGCAAGCCCTGCTTGATCTGGCAAGTGCTGGCGCGGGCGTTCTTGTGATCAGCCAGGATCTCGATGAACTGCTGGAAGTGGCCGACAGTTTCGCCGCCCTCAACGAGGGCCGCCTGACGCCTGTTCGCCCCGCGAAAGGGCTGACCGTGGATGAAATCGGGCTGATGATGGGCGGTGCCCATGACATGCACCCAGCACATGAGGCCGCAGAATGATCCGGCTGGAGAAACGCAAGGAACCCTCGAAATTCTGGCGCATCGCCAATCCGTTTCTGGCGGTACTGCTGACCATGATCGCAGGCGGCATCATGTTCGCGATGCTGGGCAAGGACCCGATCACCGCTATCCGGCTGATTTTCTTCGATCCGATCTTTTCCGAAACCTTCGGCAGCTATTCCCGCCCGCAACTGCTGATCAAATCCGCGCCGCTGATCCTGATTGCCGTGGGTCTGGCGATCGGTTTCAAGGCAAATGTCTGGAATATCGGCGCAGAAGGCCAGTACATCATCGGCGCACTGTTCGGCGCGGGCGTGGCGCTCGCGTTCTTCCCTGCGCCGGGGTGGTATATCTTCCCGCTGATGGTGATCGCGGGCGCGTTCGGGGGCTTTCTCTGGGCCATGATCCCAGCGATCCTCAAGACGCGCTTCAACACCAATGAAATTCTGGTGTCGCTGCTGCTGGTCTATGTGGCCGAGAGGATCCTTGCGGCCATGGCGCTCGGCCTGATGCGCAACCCCGATATCGCAGGTTTTCCCGGCTCGCGCGACCTGCGCCGCTATGAGGCCGCACATAATGCAGAACTGATTGCAGGCACAGGTATCCACTGGGGCGTTGTCGCGGCCATGATCGCCGTGATCTTCGCCTATGCGATGATGACCCGGCACATGCTGGGCTACCATGTCCAACTTGCAGGACAGGCCCCGCGCGCGGCCCGCTTCGGTGGTGTCTCGCCCGCGCGGCTGGTGGTGATCTGCCTTGGCATTTCAGGCGCGCTGGCCGGGCTTGCAGGCATGTTCGAAGTCTCTGGCCCCGGCGGACAGGTCCGCATCGAATTTGCCTCGGGCTACGGGTTCACCGCGATCATCGTGGCCTTTCTGGGTCGGCTGAACCCCATCGGCATCGTTCTGGCCGGGCTGTTGCTGGGTCTGACCTATATCGGCGGCGAGTTGGGGCAGATGATGCTGCAACTGCCCGGTGCCGCGATTCAGGTGTTTCAGGGGATGCTGCTGTTCTTCCTGCTGGCACTGGATTTCCAGACGAATTACCGTATCCGGCTGACACAAGGGGCGCGCATATGATCCTCGGTTCTATCAATCCCGCTGTTCTGATGGCGGCCCTCATGGTCGCGGCAACCCCGATCCTGCTGGCCGCGATTGGCGAGTTGGTCGTCGAAAAGGCAGGTGTCCTGAACCTGGGCGTCGAAGGCATGATGATCATGGGGGCCTGTCTGGGCTTCATCGTGGCCGTAAACACCGGCAGTCCGGTGCTTGGTTTCATCGGGGCGGCTTTCGCAGGCATGGCGCTGTCGCTTCTCTTCGCGCTGCTGACACAGGCGCTGATGACCAATCAGGTGGCCTCTGGCCTTGCGCTGACGTTGTTCGGGCTGGGGCTGACAGCCCTTCTGGGCCAGAAATATGTCGGCATCACCCCCCCGCGCACACCGAAACTGGATCTTGGACCACTCTCGGAAATCCCGTTTCTGGGGCGTGCCTTTTTCAGCCATGATATCGTGATTTATCTGACCATCGTGCTGGTCGCCGCAGTCTGGTGGTTCCTGAAATACAGCCGCGCGGGCATGATCCTGCGCGCGGTCGGCGAAAACCACGACGCGGCGCATGCGCTGGGCTATCACGTCAAACGCGTGCGTACTCTGGCGATCATGTTCGGTGGGGCCTGCGCGGGCCTTGGCGGGGCTTATCTGTCGCTCATTCGCGTGCCACAATGGACCGAAGGCATGACCGTCGGCGCAGGCTGGATCGCGCTCGCGTTGGTGGTATTCGCAAGCTGGCGTCCGTGGCGGGCGCTGGCGGGTGCTTACCTTTTCGGCGGGGTCGTCGTCTTGCAGTTGAATCTGCAGGCCGCAGGCGTCAAGATCCCGGTCGAGTACTTGTCTATGTCCCCCTACCTGATAACGATTGCCGTGCTTGTGTTCATCTCGTCGGGCAAGGCGCGCGGAAGCTCGAACGCGCCCGGCTCGCTGAACCGTCCTTTCCACGCCTCTAGCTGAGGCTTTTGCTGCCAACAGGGAGAAACCCCAATGAAAAAACTGCTCACTGCCGCTGCGCTGAGTGTCACCATGGCCATTCCGGCCGTGGCAGACACGACGAAAGTCGGTTTCATCTATATCGGCCCGGTCGGCGATTTTGGCTGGACGGCTGGCCATGACCGCGCCCGCGCCGAAATGGCCGAACATTTCGGCGATGCCGTTGAAACCACCATTGTCGAGAATGTCGATTACGGTGCGGATGCCGAGCGCGTCATGACGCAGATGGCGATTTCCGGCACGGATGTCATCTTTGCGGCCTCTTTCGGATACGGCCCGGATGTGAACGTCGTTGCCGGACGCTTCCCGAATGTCGCGTTCCAGCATGCGACCGGCTACATTCAGGATCATCCGAATGTGTCGCTCTATGATGCGCGGTTCTATGAAGGCCGCGCGGTTCTGGGCCATATCGCGGGCAAGATGACCGAGACAAACACAATCGGCTACATCGCCTCTTATCCCATCCCTGCCGTGATCGCCGGGATCAATTCGGCCTATCTGCACGCCAAGGCGGTGAACCCGGATGTCCAGTTCCGGATCATCTGGACCTATAGCTGGTTCGACCCGGCGCTTGAGGCGGACGCAGCCGAAACGCTGATCGAGCAGGGTGCGGATGTGATCATGCAGCACACGGACTCGACTGCTGCCGTGCGCGTGGCCGAAGATGCGGGCGTGATGGCGTTCGGTCAGGCCAGCGACATGACCCAGTTCGGCCCGAATGCGCATCTGAGCGCGATCGTGGACCGTTGGGCCCCTTATTACATCAACCGCGTGCAGGCGGTAATCGATGGCACTTGGGAAGCGCAGAATTCCTGGCTGGGCTTTGCGGATGGGATCATCGAAATGGCCCCCTGGAATGACCGTATTCCGGCAGAACTGCAGGAAGAAGCCGATGGCCTGATCGCAGCGATTGTCGCGGGCGAGTATCACCCCTTCACCGGACCGATCAACAAGCAGGATGGCACGCCCTGGCTGGCCGAGGGGGAAACGGCCCCGGATGTCGATCTGGCGACGATGAATTTCTATGTCGAAGGGATCACGGCAGAACTGCCGAACTGATCATCCCCAGAATGGAGAGCACCCCGGCGCAGCCTGCGCCGGGGTTTTTCATGCGCGTCTCAGAATGGCACCATGTCTCCATTCGCATCGCGTCTTGCGACGAAGTGCAGGCTGCGCTTGATATAGCCGCCGAAGCCACGGGCAAGATCAGTCGTGGTTTCGGGCTGCAGGATCGCGGCGTTCATCAGCGAGTAAGCCAGAAGCGTATTCTCGCCCGCAGGTGGCAGGATACCCAACATGCGCACATAGATCTGCCCGCGCCCGCGCTCTCCGCCTTCGACATAGCGCCCCAGCAATTCCACTGCCGGATAATCGCCCAGTGTCAGTTCCGAAATCTGCATGATGCTCGGCTCGACATGCCGCTGGGTCAACATGGGAAAGAACACATCCTGCATCGCCCGCGCGATCGCGCCAAGGCGCTGCTCGGTCGAGGCTTCAGGGACGGGTAAGTTCAGAAATGCGACCGTTTCCACCAAGGCACCCTCGGGCTGGCCAAGAAAGATCGTCATATAGGCGGGATCATTGGCGGGCTGCACGACCACGTGCAAGGCGTCACTGTCCTGAGGCAGAAGGAAATCGAAATACAACTGCGCAGGCGTGCTGCGATGCTGGTCGAAATGCGCATTCATCCCGGCGTTCAGAATGCCGGAAGAGTCGAGAATTTCGCGCACATCGAACGCGTTTGCCGGGCTTGACAGAAGCGCCAGCGATGTAATGGCTGCGTGAAAGAAATGCATTGTAACCTCCTGCACTCAGTTCGCGAAATCTTCAGGGCGCACAGTCTCGCCACAGGTAAGCATCTGCGCGGCATGGCCCGGCAGCAGCGTATCGATCCGCGAGGCATCAGGTTCGGGCGGGTTCATGGCAGTTTCCGCCAGCAGATCACGATCTCCGGCCTCCAGTCCGGCAAATACGGCAAGGACACACTCGGCCAGCGCGGCAGCATAGGCTTCGCCATGCATTTCGCCATATTCGGTCTGTGCCATCTCATGCCACATCCGCGCAAAAGCATCGCGATCATCCGGCTGGGCAGGCGTGGCAAAAGCCAGCATGGCAATCAAACTCAGTCTGGGGGAAAAGCGCATCTGAAATCTCCAGGGGTAAGGACTGCATAAAAACGGGCGGACAAATCTGCCCGGTTCCAGCCTGACCCCTGACCGGGATTCGATCAACCCCTAGCGCGCAGGCAGACGTGTCGCCCCGTCCAGCCGGATTGTCGTGCCGTTCAGATAGGGGTTTTCGATGATCTGCCCCACCATCAGCGCAAACTCGCCCGGATCGCCCAACCGCGCCGGAAAGGGGATATTCGCCGTGATCGCGCGTGTCGTCTCCTCTGGCAGCGCCTCCATCATCGGGGTGCGAAACAGCCCCGGCGCGATGGCCATGCAGCGGATGCCGTCACGCGCCAGATCCCGCGCCACCGGCAGGCACATCGCGGCAATGCCCCCCTTTGACGCCGCATAAGCCGCCTGTCCCGCCTGCCCGTCCTGCCATGCTGCGGAAGAGGTATTCACGATCACGCCGCGTTCGCCCCCATCCAGCACGTCCAACCCTTTCATGACCGCGACAGCATGAGACATCACATTGAATGACCCGATCAGATTGACACGGATCACCCGCTCGAACACCTCGGTCGAGGGCACACCATCGCGCCCGACCACACGCGCCGCAGTGGCGACGCCTGCGCAATTCACCACAGCCCGCAGCGCGCCCAGCGTCGCAGCTTCGGCCATGACCGCACCGACTGCAGCCGCATTCCCCACATCAACCTTGAACGCGTGCCCGCCGATGTCTTCCGCGACGGCGCTTGCGCGCGCAATATCGAAATCAAGAATCGCGACCTTCGCACCCAAGCCTGCCAGATGCCGCGCTGTCGCTGCCCCCAGCCCGCTGCCACCCCCGGTCACAACCGCCACCTGCCCTGCAATCTGCATTGATCGTCTCCTCGCCCTGGCTTGTGGGCAGATTTATCCACCCCCACGCAGCAGTCGCAAAGGCGACGTTACGTCACCTTCTGGACCTGCCCGCACAGAGCGGCTACCAAGCTGCAAACGGATCAGAGAGGCGCGTCATGCCCCCACCCCGCCCCCGTGCCTGGCAACGGATGCTTTCGGGCCGCAGACTGGACCTGCTGGACCCCACCCCTGTCGATATTGAAATCGAGGATATCGCGCATGGGCTGGCCTTTGTCGCGCGCTGGAACGGGCAGACCATGGGCGACTGGCCCTATTCCGTGGCCGAACATTCGCTGTTGGTCGAGGAAATCTACACACGCATGACCCCGCGCCCGGAGCCGCGCTGGCAACTCGCGGCCCTGATGCATGATGCGCCGGAATATGTGATCGGCGACATGATCTCGCCCGTCAAGGCCGCTGTCGGGCCGGATTATGGCGCATTGGATGACCGGTTGAGCGCTGCCATACATATCCGCTTCGGACTGCCTGCGCGCCTGCCTGCACCAGTGAAGAAGAAGATCAAGGCCGCAGATCGCTTGTCAGCATGGCTGGAAGCCACACGGATCGCAGGCTTCACCAAGGCGGAATCGGATCGCTTTTTCGGCAAGCCTGACCCCGCCCTTCTGGACGGATTATCACTGCATCTGCGTCCACCTGCAGAGACCCGCGCGGCCTATCTGGCCCGACATGCGGCATTGCTGGCGCAAATGTAAACGCAGCTTGTCACTTTTGCATCAGCATGCCACATCTGGGCAAAGACCGAAGGGGATCAGACCATGAGCGACGAGTTTAACGACCGCAAACGCCGCGCGGCCAGTTGGTTCCGCGAGTTGCGCGATCAGATCGTGGCCGCGTTTGAAGCGGTCGAGAACACCCATATCGAAGGCCCCCTGTCGGATCGTGCGCCAGGACGTTTCGAGATTCGCGACACCCAGCGCCACGGCCCCGACGGGCAGGACGCAGGCGGCGGGTTGATGAGTGTCATGCGTGGCGGGCGCGTGTTCGAGAAGATCGGCGTCAATGTCTCTGAAGTTTACGGCGCGCTGGGCGATCAGGCGCAGCGCTCGCTGACCGCGCGCAAGGAAATACCGGGGCTGGAAGATGACCCACGCTTCTGGGCCTCTGGTATTTCACTGGTGGCACATATGCAAAACCCCCATGTGCCCGCTGTGCACATGAACACGCGCATGTTCTGGACACCGGGCGGCTGGTGGTTCGGCGGCGGGTCCGACCTGAACCCCTGCATCGAATACGCGGAAGATACCGCGGACTTTCACGCGACGCTGAAGGCGCATTGCGACAAGCACGGGGCAGAGCTCTATCCGCGTTTCAAGGACTGGGCGGATGAGTATTTCTTCATCCCCCACCGCAAGCGCGCGCGAGGTGTCGGCGGCATTTTCTACGATGATTACTGCACTGGCGATTGGGAGGCAGATTTCGCCTTCACGCAGGATGTGGGCAGGGCCTTTCTGCCTGCCTTCCTTGCGCAAGTCGAGCGGCGGCGCAGGATGGCATGGGACGACGCGGACAAGGAAACGCAGCTTGTCCATCGCGGCCTTTATGCCGAATACAACCTTGTCTATGATCGCGGCACGAAATTCGGGCTTCAGACCGGACATGACCCGGATGCTGTCCTGATGTCCCTGCCCCCCTTCGCGCGCTGGGTGTAGGGTGGGTGAAGCCCACCTTACCTTGAGAGGACACACGCATCACAGGGCATATCTTGGAAATTCATCGTAGCAAATCCGCAATCCGTGCTGAACTGGCGCTCTGGCGCAAGCAAGACGCCACCATCGTCCTTGTTCCGACCATGGGCTTTCTGCATGAAGGTCATCTTTCGCTCATGCGCCTTGCCCGGCAGCGCGCAGGCGCGCAGGGCCGGGTCGTTGCCTCGATCTTCGTGAACCCCACGCAATTCGGTCCGGGCGAGGATTTCGAGAGCTACCCCCGCGATGAGTCCCGCGATTTCGACCTGCTGCGCGCGGAAGGCGTCGATGCGGTCTTTGCCCCAGACGCCACCGAGGTCTATGATCCACACGCCCAGACCATCGTCGAAACCACAGAGCTTGCGAAAACCCTGATCGGCAAGCTGCGCCCAGGCCATTTCCGCGGTGTCGCGACCATTGTCACCAAGCTCTTCAACATCATCCGCCCGGATGCGGCGGTGTTTGGCGAAAAGGATTACCAGCAACTTGCCGTGATCCGCACCATGACCCGCGATCTGGACATGGGCGTAGAGATCATCGGTGCCCCCATCCAGCGCGAAGCGGATGGGCTGGCCATGTCCTCGCGCAATGTGCGGCTTGCGCCTGCCGACCGCGCCGCCGCCCCGATCCTTGCGCGCGCGCTCGATCAGGCCGAAGCGATGGCGCCCAGCGGCATCACGGCCTCGCGCCTGCGCTCCCATGTCCGCGCGACGTTAGAGGCCGAACCCCGCGCCCGCGTCCAGTCCGTCGATATTCGCGACGCCGCCACGCTGGACACCATTTCCGGCCCGTTGACACGGCCCGCCGTGATCCTGCTTGCCGTCTCCTTCGGCAAGGTCTTTCTCATCGACAACCGTGTTGTCCATCCAAGCCAGGAGGCACCATGAGCGCCCAAGCCCCCATTCGCCGCATCACCGCCCCTCAGATTCGCGCCCGCAAGGGGGGCGAACCCATTGTCTCGCTGACCAGCTACCATGCCCATACAGCCAAGATCGTCGACAAATATGCGGATTTCATTCTTGTAGGCGACAGTCTGGGCATGGTCATGCATGGAATGGATTCAACCATCGGCGTGCCGCTGGATCTGATGATCATGCATGGCAAGGCCGTGGTGCGCGGCACGGAACGCGCGCTTGTCGTGGTCGATATGCCCTTCGGCACCTATGAGGAAAGCCCGCAAATGGCTTTTCGCAATGCCGCGAAGATCATGAAGGAAACCGCCTGCGGGGCCGTCAAGCTGGAGGGCGGCGCGCGCATGGCCGACACCATCCGCTTCCTGTCCGAACGCGGTATCCCTGTGATGGCCCATATCGGGCTGACGCCCCAATCGGTGAACACGATGGGCGGGTTCAAGGTGCAGGGCCGCGACGAGGCCGCATGGCAGGTCCATATCGACGACGCGCTGGCCGTGTCGCAGGCCGGGGCCTTCGCGCTGGTGGTCGAGGGCGTGGTCGAGGAACTTGCCAACCGAATCACGGCGGCGGTGGAGATCCCCACCATCGGGATCGGTGCGTCCAAACACTGCGACGGTCAGATTCTGGTGCTCGAGGATATGCTGGGCCTGAACCCGCGCGTGCCGAAATTCGTCAAGATCTACGGCGATCTTGGCCCTGCGATTGAACGCGCGGTTGCGGAGTATGCCAGCGAGGTCAAGACCCGCGATTTTCCCGGCGAGGATCAGGTCTATCGCTGAACGGATCAATCACGCCCCATGACAGAACCTGCACGGCAACGCCCCCCGCGAAAGACAGGCGTTTCGCATCTGTTCGCTGCGGCAGGGTATTCCCTTGCAGGC
Organism: Natronohydrobacter sp.; assembly: GCA_020832585.1. Lineage (GTDB taxonomy): Bacteria > Pseudomonadota > Alphaproteobacteria > Rhodobacterales > Rhodobacteraceae > Roseinatronobacter. Next base: position 44,781 of record JAFIEL010000004.1, read on the forward strand.
GCGCGCAGGCTGGCACAAGAACCAGCCGCTCGACATGAAGTGCTGTTCGGGATCGCAGGTGTGGTCGCTCTGGCGATAGGCGGTGCCAGCCTCTGGCATTATCTCGGATTTGCGATCCTGCTTGTCATTCTGATTGCCATCGAAGCCCTGAATACCGCGCTGGAAGTGCTGGTCGATCATCTGTCACCAGACTGGTCGCAGATGGCCAAGGATGCAAAGGATCTGGCATCGCTCGCCGTCGGACTGATGATCCTTGCAAATCTCGCCTATCTCGGGGCAGTGCTTGCCGGTTTTCTCTGAGGCATTTCCTAAAAACGAAAACCGCCCCGGTGCCAAGCACGGGGCGGTTTCCAGAAATATCGGTCGAGGAAATCCTCAGCCCTGACGGGCCTTGAATTTCTTCTGGGTCTTGTTGATCACATAGACCCGGCCCTTGCGGCGCACGATTTGGCAATCGCGGTGACGCTGCTTGAGCGACCGGAGCGAATTTCTGACCTTCATCAGCCTATCTCCTGTTCGCGGCGCACGCGCGCCATTTGGGTTATCCTGCCAAACAGCAGGGGTGAATGGTGGGCACGACAAGGTTCGAACTTGTGACCCCTACGATGTCAACGTAGTGCTCTACCACTGAGCTACGCGCCCTGAGCGGATCATTCCTGCGCCCCAAACAAAAGGGACGCGGCAACAAGCCCGCGTCAATTGAGATGCCCTATAAAAGGAGTCGCAGCCATGATCAAGGGCTTTCGAAACACGAACGGCTTGGTCTATAGTCAAAAAAACAGTGACGCCTGACATGCAAGCCTATCAGTTCATTCCTGCTCTTACACCCAGCAGCGCTGTGGTCTTCGCCTCGCCCCATAGCGGGCGGGACTATCCGGAGGAATTTCTGTCCAGTTCCATTCTGGAACCCACGGCCTTGCGCTCGTCAGAGGACGCCTATGTGGACTGCTTCCTGCGGGCCGCCAGCCCTGCAGGCGCGCATGTTCTGCTGGGTGGCGTGCCGCGCGCCTATGTCGATTACAACCGCGCCGCCACCGAACTTGACCCCGCCCTGATCGCAGGCGTGGCCGCGCACGGGCTTAATCCGCGCATCAGTTCCGGTCTGGGCGTGATCCCCCGTGTGGTGGCAGGGGGGCGGGCCATCTATCGCGGCAAGATCACCCGCACAGAGGCCGAAGACCGCCTGCGTCTTTTCTGGCACCCTTACCACGCCAAGCTGGATGAACTGATGACCGAACAGCGCAAGCGATTCGGTCGAGCCATCCTGCTCGATATGCATTCCATGCCGCGCGACGCCGTCAGCATGAACCGCCAGCACAATGCCTTGCGCCCCGACATCGTGCTGGGCGACCGTTTCGGCGCGGCCGCCCATTCCGCCATTACCGAATCGGTTGCCGCGGTTTTCTCCGCTGCGGGTTTGCGGGTTGCGCGCAATTCTCCTTTCGCCGGTGCCTACATCACCCAGCGCCACGGAACCCCGTCCATCGGACAGCACGCCATTCAGATCGAGATCGACCGTGGTCTGTATCTGGATGAGCGCCGCGTCGCACCGAATGGCGATTTCGAGAGCTTCCAGCGCCTGATGGATCAGATCGTGCGCAACCTTGTGGATCTGGGCCGCGATCAGTCCGTCAAGGTGGCGCTCGCGGCAGAATAGTGTCAGCTTGGGCGGAAAAATCGGGCAAACCGGGCAATTTGCAGTGAAATCCGTCGCTTGCTGCGATCTGGTGCCTATAATGTAGGCTATGGATATCATCGCTCTTGTCGGCGCCATTGCCGCGTTGTTCATCATTATCGGCCTGTCAGAACCGTTGTCCGAACGGTTGCGCCTGCCATTCACCGTGATCCTTGCATTCATGGGCGCGGTCATCGGTGCGCTGGCGCTTTATGTGCTGTCCAGCGATCTGGTGGGCACGATGAACCCTACATTCCTGCGCCTGCTGGAACTGCCGATCAGATCCAACATATTCCTTTATGTGCTGCTGCCAACGCTGCTGTTTCAGGTGGCGCTCATGGTCAACGCGCGGCGCATGCTCGATGACTGGGTGCCGATCCTTGTCATGGCGGTAGGGGCCGTGGTCGCCTCGACCGTCATCATCGGCTATGCCCTGACCCCGTTCACCACCTTGCCACTGACCGCTTGCCTGCTGATCGGGGCAATCGTTTCAACCACGGACCCCTCGGCCGTGGTCAGCATCTTTCGCAATATCGCCGCCCCGCAGCGCCTGACCCGCATCGTCGAGGGCGAAAGCCTGCTCAATGATGCCGCCGCCATCGCGCTTTTCGGCTTCTTCCTGACATTCGTGATGCTGGGTGTGCCCGATCCCAGCCTGAATGATGCGCTGGTGATCTTCCCGTGGCTGGTGATCGGTGGCGTGATCCTTGGTCTTGTCTTTGCCCGGCTGGCAATTGCGCTGATGACCCTCATGCCGGGTTTCGAGCGCGCGCAGGTCTCGGTCAGCGTGGCGCTGCCCTACCTGACCTATATCGTGGCAGAGCAGTTCCTTCAGACATCAGGGGTGATTGCCGTTGTGGTGGCGGGACTGGCGCTGAACCTGATGGGCCCCGGTCGCATGACCCCGGTAAGCTGGACCTATCTGCGCGAAGTCTGGGATGTGCTGGCCTATTGGGCGGGTGCATTGATCTTCATTCTTGCAGCGCTGCTGATCCCGCGCCTGATGGGGGATCTGCGCCTGTCGGACCTGTATCTGCTTCTGGTCATGATCGGCGCGGCCTTTGCGGCGCGGGCGCTGCTGCTCTGGGGCATGCTGCCTGCACTCAGCTTCCTGCGCCTGTCACCACAGGTCGAACCGGCCTACCGCGCTGCGATCCTATGGGGGGGCTTGCGCGGTGCGGTCACGCTGGCGTTGGCGCTGGCCGTCACCGAAAGCGCACTGGTTCCACCGGATATCAAACGCGAAGTGGGTATTCTCGCGACGGGCTTCACGCTGTTCACATTGCTGGTGCAGGGGACCAGCCTGCGCTGGATGATCGCGCGGCTGGGGCTGAACCGGTTGCCGCGTCTGGATCAGGCGCTGTCGCATCAGGTCATCGCGGTCGCGCTGCAGAATGTACGCGAGGAAATCGCTGAAACCGCACGCGACTACCAGCTTCCGCAAGAGGTCATCCGTTCCGAGGCCAAGCGCTTTGCAGAGAGGCTGGATGAAGCTGTCGAGCTGGCCGAGACCGCCGAAGAAATACCGGACCGCGACCGGATCACGCTGGGGCTGGTCGCACTGGCCGGGCGCGAGCGCGATCTGATCATCGAGTATTTTCGCCTGCAACTTTTCTCTGCGCGGCTGGTGGATCGGATGCTGTCGGATGTGGACCGCCTGATCGAACAGACCCGCGGTGGCGGGCGCAACGACTACCGCGCTGCTGCGCGCAAGGGGCTGGGCTATGGTGGCTGGTATCGCGCCGCGGTATGGCTGCACAATCGGCTGCGCTGGTCATTGCCGCTGGAACAGATGACCGCCGACCGGTTCGAGATCTTGCTGAACCAGCGTCTGATCCTTGGCGAGTTGCACAGCTATATCGACCGCAAGATCCGCCGCATCCATGGCCGCCGGGTCGCTGATCTGCTGCATGAATTGCTGCGCAGGCGCGAAGAGGAAACCAACAATGCGCTTCAGGGTCTGCGCCTGCAATATCCCGGCTATGCCGAGGAAATGGAACGCCGCTTTATCCGCCGCACCTCGTTGCGGCTGGAAGAGCGCGAATATGAACAACTGCATGATGACGGACTGATCAGCCGCGAATTGCACGCGACCCTGCTCAGCCGCATCTCCGAGAAACGCACAAGGATCGAAGCACGCCCACATCTGGATTTCGCCCTGCAAAAGGACGCCTTTCTGCGCACATTCCCGCTGTTTCAGGACATGCCTGATGCCCAGCGCAAACAGCTTGCCCGCGCATTGCGCACCCATCATGTCGAACCCGGCACGATCCTGCTGCGCAAGGGTGAGGTGCCGCATTGTGTTTATTTCATCGCATCCGGCGCGGTCGAGATGGAACGCAAGGGCCAGAAACTGCGCATCGGCAGCGGTGAATTCTTTGGCCATATCGGGATGCTGACGCGCGAGCCACGCCGCGCGATGATCAGCGCCATCAGCCATTGCACATTGCTGTCACTGGACGAGGCGCGCTTCAAACGCCTGCTGGCCCGCAATCGCACCCTTTACGCCGCAGTTCTGCACAGCGCCGAATTGCGTGGCATCACGCTCGACCCGTCGGCCATGCCCGATGCACCCGCCAATTGGAGCAAGCCGCGCGGTCAGGGAAATGACAGCACGGGCTGATCCTGTTGCCAGGGCGGGTTTTTGTGCATGACCGCCGCGAAACCGTCCGACGCCAGAAACTGCGTCAGCCAGTGCTGCACACGCGGCAAGGGCTGCGCATCGAACCTGCCCTTGTCGATGAAGGCGAACTGACGGACAAAGGGCAGGATAGCCATATCGGCAAGCGTAGGACGCGCGAAAATCCAGCCATCAAGCTGCGCTTCCAGATCATCAAGAAAGGCGCAGGCCGTGGCCAGATGCGCGGCCCGGTCCTGATCCGGATAGCGGCTGGCATATTTCACCCGGTCCAGCGCGTGTTTGAACGAACCATCACAGCGCGCGATCCAGTCCATCCCTTCGGGCGGCATATCCAGCCAGCCCTCGGGGTCGTTCTGCCCCAAGGCCCAGGCCATGATATCCAGACTTTCGTCAATCACGCCGTCAGGCGTGACCAGACAGGGCACCGTCCAACTGGGCGAGGCTGCCAGAAACGCCGCCGGTTTCTCGCGCAGCAGGATTTCACGCAACTCGACCGACACGCCGCTGCACCGGATCGCCAACCGCGCGCGGATGGCGTAGGGGCAGCGGCGAAAGGACCACAGGACAGGTGCGCTCACGCGCGCACCAAGGCCTCGTAGGTTTCGGACACTTTGCGCGTCATCTGGCCAACCTGGAAATGATACTCGCCAATCTGGCCCACAGGGGTCACTTCCGCCGCCGTCCCGGTCAGCCAGCATTCCGAGAAGCTTTCCAGCTCTTCGGGCATGATATGGCGCTCATGCACGACAATCCCCATGTCGCGCAGCATCGCAATAACCGTCTGGCGCGTGATCCCGTTCAGGATCGCGTCAGGAATCGGCGTGTGCACTTCGCCATCCTTGACGAAAAACACATTCGCCCCAGTGGCTTCGGCCACATAGCCGCGATAATCCATGAACAGCGCGTCCGAACAGCCCTTTTCTTCCGCCGCATGCTTGGACATGGTGCAGATCATGTACAGCCCGGCAGCCTTGGCAGCCGTGGGGATGGTGTCGGGCGACGGGCGACGCCATTTCGCGATATCGAGCTTTGCACCCTGCCATTTCGCATCACCGTAATAGGCGCCCCATTCCCAGGCAGCGACCGCCAGCCGCACCGGATTGCGCCGGGCAGCGACACCCATATCTTCACCTGCCCCGCGCCATGCGACAGCGCGCACATAAGCGTCTGTCAGACCATTCGCGGCCAGAACCGCCGCCTTGGCCGCTTCGATCTGATCGACCGTATAGGGAATGGTCATGTCCAGCAGACGCCCTGATTCCAGCAAGCGCTCGGAATGTTCTCGGCTTTTGAAGATCTTGCCGGAATAGCAGCGCTCGCCCTCGAACACCGAAGACGCATAATGCAGCGCATGTGTCAGGATATGCACATTCGCATCCCGCCAGGGCACGAGCTTGCCATCCATCCAGATTTGTCCGTCCCTGTCATCATACGCGCCGGCCATGGTGCCTCCTCTAGACCAAGATTTTCAGATATTGCGCAAATTAGCCCCGAGTCAGACATAAAGTTACGCGATTTTGGGGAATCGCTACCAATTCGCACTTGGAATGTCAACAAGGCTGACATAAAATGCCAACAGAGGGGAAAGGACAAGCCCATGGCCGACGGACCATCCAACACCATCGGTGGCGAGAACCTGCTCTTCCTGACGGATGAGCAGTTGCGCAAGGGGATCGAGGCGATGTTCTTCGCCTATCGCGGTTTCACGGCTGACCCTGACCGCATCCTTGAAGAACATGGCTATGGCCGCGCCCATCACCGCGCCTTGCATTTCATCAACCGCACCTATGGCACGACCGTCAACAACCTGCTTCTGGTTCTGGGCGTGACCAAGCAATCGCTCAACCGTGTGTTGCGCACCTTGATCGAGGATGGGCTTGTCGAAAGCCGTATCGGCAAGACCGACCGCCGCGAGCGCAATCTCTATCTGACAGAAACCGGTGCCGCACTCGAACGCGCCTTGTCAGAGGCGCAGCGCGAACGCATGCGCGCCGCTTACCGTGCAGCAGGACCGCAGGCGGTCGCTGGCTTCCGGCAGGTACTGGAAGCGATGATGGATGACGAGATACGTCGCCAATACAACGCATTACGCGAGCGCCGGTCATGACGCCTGACGCGCCTGTGCATCTGCTGATCGTCGATGACGACACCCGCATCCGCACGCTGTTGCAGAAATACCTGTTGCGCAATGGCTATCTGGTCACGGCGGCGCGCGATGCGGCGCATGCGCGACGTCTGCTGCAGGGGCTGAGCTTTGATCTGGTCGTGCTCGATGTGATGATGCCGGGCGAGGACGGGGTCAGCTTGACCCGCCATATTCGCGCGCAAGGCCCGATGCCCGTGCTGCTTCTGACCGCGCGGGGCGAGGCAGAGGACCGCATCACCGGGCTGGAAGCCGGGGCCGATGACTACCTGCCCAAACCCTTCGAGCCGCGCGAATTGCTGTTGCGGATCAACGCGATCCTGCGCCGCAGCCCCCAGCCTGACCCGGTGGCGGTGCAAGTGAAAGTGCTGGTCCTTGGCCCGTTGCGCTATGATCTGGAACGCGGCGAATTGAAACGCGGCGATACCCCGGTGCGCCTGACCCAGACCGAAGCCGCGATCATGCGGCTGTTTTGCCAGAATCCCGGCGAGGTGATCACCCGCGAGGCACTGGTCGAGCATCTCAGCCGCGACCGCGCATCGCATGGCGGCATGGTCGGGCAGGAACGCGCGGTGGATGTGCAGATCACCCGCCTGCGCCGCAAGATCGAGCACGACCCCAAGGCACCGCGCCACCTGCAGACCGTGCGCGGGGCGGGCTATGTACTCGTTACGGATTGAAAAGGCCCCGGAGTCACCTCCGGGGCCGTCTTTTCTGTCTGCGAGAGAGTCTTATTCCGACTTCTCTTCGACAATCTCTTCGCCGGTTTCCTGATTGACCATCTTCATGGCCAGACGGACCTTGCCGCGATCATCGAAGCCCAAGAGCTTGACCTTGACTTCCTGACCTTCCTTCAGCGCATCCGACGGATGGTTCAGGCGACGACTTTCGATCTGGGACACATGCACCAGACCATCGCGCTTGCCGAAGAAGTTCACGAAAGCGCCGAAATCAACCAGCTTGACCACGCGACCGGTGTAGACCTTGCCCACTTCCGGCTCTGCCACGATCGAATAGATCATGTCATAGGCTTTCTGGATCGCGGCCTGATCGTTCGAGGCGATCTTGATTGTGCCATCGTCGTTGATATCGACCTTCGCGCCCGACACTTCGACGATTTCACGGATGACCTTGCCGCCGGTGCCGATCACTTCACGGATCTTGTCGGTCGGCACCTGCATCGTCTCGATCTTGGGCGCATACTGGCTGAAACCCTGCGGCGCGGTCAGTGCCTGTGCCATTTCGCCCATGATGTGCATGCGCGCGTCTTTTGCCTGCGCGAGCGCCTGCTCCATGATCTCGAAGGTGATGCCTGCGACCTTGATATCCATCTGCAGGCTGGTGATGCCGTCAGCAGTGCCCGCCACCTTGAAATCCATGTCGCCAAGGTGATCTTCGTCGCCAAGGATGTCGGTCAGGACAGCAAAACGGCCATCATCTTCCAGGATCAGACCCATCGCCACACCGGCAACCGGGGCTTTCAGCGGAACGCCCGCATCCATCATCGACAAGGACGACCCGCAGACCGTCGCCATCGAGGAAGACCCGTTTGATTCCGTGATCTCGGACACAACGCGGATGGTATAGGGGAAATCCGTCGCCGCAGGCAGCACGGCTTGCAGCGCGCGCCAAGCCAGTTTCCCGTGACCCACTTCACGGCGCCCCGGAGGTCCGAAGCGACCAACCTCGCCCACCGAATAGGGGGGGAAGTTGTAATGCAGCAGGAAGCTTTGCTTGCTGGTGCCGGTCAGCGCGTCGATGAACTGCTCGTCATCGCCGGTGCCCAGCGTGGTCACGCAAAGTGACTGCGTCTCACCACGGGTGAACAAGGACGACCCATGCGTGCGCGGCAGGATGCCGGTTTCGGCCACGATCTGACGCACCGTCTTTGTGTCGCGCCCGTCAACACGCGGCTCACCATTCACGACAGCACCACGCAGGATCGAGGCTTCCAGCTTCTTGATCGCCGAACCAAGGTTCTCGTTGGCCAGTTGCTCTTCGCTCAAGCTTGCCTTGATCGCATCGCGCGCCGCCGAAATCGCGCTCACACGCTCTTGCTTGTCGCGCAGCGCAAAAGCGGCACGCATCAACGGCTCACCTGCCGCTTTCACGGCTGCATAGAGGTCGGAATAATCCGGCGGCGTGAAATCAAACGGCTCTTTCGCAGCGTCTTCGGCCAGCGCGATAATCAGGTCGATCACCGGCTGATAGCTTTCATGCGCGAATTTCACCGCACCCAGCATCTCGGCCTCGGTCAGCTCATAGGCTTCCGATTCCACCATCATCACGGCGTCCTTGGTGCCCGCGACGACCAGATCCAGCCGCTGCTCGGGGTTCTCGCGCAGCTTTTCCATGTCCTGACATTCGGGGTTCAGGATATATTCACCGTTCGCGTAGCCCACGCGCGCCGCACCAATCGGCCCCATGAAGGGCACACCGGAAATCGTCAGCGCAGCAGAAGCCGCGATCAGGGCGACCACATCGGGCTCATTGACCAGATCGTGGCTCAGCACAGTGCAGATCACCAGCACTTCATTCTTGAAGCCATCCACGAAAAGCGGGCGGATCGGACGGTCAATCAGACGCGAGGTCAGCGTTTCCTTGTCGGAAGGGCGCGCTTCGCGCTTCAGAAAGCCACCCGGCACCTTACCTGCAGCATAATATTTCTCGACATAATGCACGGTCAGCGGGAAGAAATCCTGCCCCGGCTTTGCGGCTTTGGCAAAGGTCACATTGGCCATGACGCTGGTTTCGCCCAGCGTGGCAATGACCGAGCCATCGGCCTGACGGGCAATCTTGCCCGTTTCCAGTGTCAGCGTCTCCTGCCCCCACTGGATGGATTTGGTAACGATATTGAACATCTCTTGCGGTTCCTCAGGGAAAGCGCCAGCCCTCTGGCCTTTCCGTTTCCTATGGCGGCCCCATTGCCGCCGACCCCAATCCTTATGCATCACGCCGGGGCCCCTGCGTCACGTCTCAGATGGCCGGGGCCATACAGGAAAATGGTGCACAAGAAAAGCGGGAAAGCCGCAAGGCTTCCCCGCTTGACCCTTGCGCGGTCGCGCAGTCTCAGTACCGGTAATGCTCGGACTTGAACGGCCCTTCAACGGCCACACCGATGTAATCGGCCTGATCCTTCTGCAGTTCCGTCAGCTTCACCCCGATCCGGTCCAGATGCAGGCGCGCGACCTTCTCATCCAGTGCTTTCGGCAAGATATAAACCCCCGGCGCATAGTCCTCGCCCTTGGTCCACAACTCGATCTGCGCCAGAACCTGATTGGTGAAAGACGCGGACATCACGAAACTCGGATGGCCGGTTGCATTGCCAAGGTTCAGCAGACGGCCCTGGCTCAGCAGGATCATGCGATTGCCCGAGGGCATCTCGATCATGTCCACCTGGTCCTTGATATTGGTCCATTTGTGGTTCTTCAGCGCCGCGACCTGAATTTCATTGTCGAAATGGCCGATATTGCCGACAATCGCCATGTCCTTCATCTCGCGCATATGCTCGATGCGGATCACGTCCTTGTTCCCAGTGGTGGTGATGAAGATGTCGGCGGTCTTGACCACATCTTCCAGCGTCGTGACTTGATAGCCGTCCATCGCCGCCTGAAGCGCGCAGATCGGGTCGATCTCGGTCACGACCACGCGCGCACCTGCGCCAGAGAGCGACGCTGCAGAGCCCTTGCCCACATCGCCATAGCCGCAAACCACAGCGACCTTGCCAGCCATCATCGTGTCGGTCGCGCGGCGAATGCCATCGACCAGCGATTCCTTGCAGCCATATTTGTTGTCGAATTTCGACTTGGTGACGGAATCATTCACATTGATCGCAGGGAACGGCAGCAAACCCTTCTTGTGCAGCTCATACAGGCGATGCACGCCCGTCGTGGTTTCCTCGGACACACCTTTCAGCAGGTCCCGCTGCTTGGTGAACCAGCCGGGGCTGGCCTCCAGACGCTTGCGGATCTGGGCGAACAGGCATTCTTCTTCCTCGCTGGTGGGAACCGCGATCAGATCGGTCTCGCCCGCTTCAACCCGCGCACCCATCAGGATGTAAAGCGTCGCATCGCCCCCATCATCCAGGATCATGTTCGCGCCTTCGGGGAATTGAAAGATCTTGTCGGTATAGTCCCAGTATTCGGTCAGCGTCTCGCCCTTGATGGCGAAAACCGGGGTGCCACCTGCAGCAATCGCCGCTGCCGCGTGGTCCTGTGTCGAATAGATATTGCACGACGCCCAGCGCACATCCGCACCCAGCGCTTTCAGCGTCTCGATCAGCACGGCGGTCTGGATCGTCATGTGCAGCGATCCGGCGATCCGCGCACCCTTCAACGGCTGCGCTTCGCCATATTCCTTGCGCAAGGCCATCAGGCCGGGCATCTCGGTTTCAGCGATATCCAGTTCTTTGCGGCCAAACTCTGCCAGCGTGATATCCTTGATGATGTAATCATCTGCCATAAGTTCAACTTCCTTGCATGAGAGGCGTTGCGCCGCGACATAGCATCGAGGGAGCCCATCGGCAAGGCAACGCCACGACGCACGGAACCACTGAGGTTTCGGCTGCGTTTAGTGTTGTAGGCATGGGTCTGATCTGCGATTGTCGACCCATATGGATCAAGGACGCGTCAGTGCCAGTTCATCGCTTGAGCAGATTACCAGCTATCCGGGTCACAACTGTCTCGGCCGTATCGCTGGTGGTTGGCATCATGCTCAGCCCGGTCCCGGCAGTGGCATTCGATACGCTTGAATTCCGGGTGCAAGGGGGCGACGCGGCTCTGGAAACCGCCCTGCAACGTGCCTCGCTGCTGCAGGCCGCGCGCAGCGAAGGTGTGACCGATCCATTCGAAGTCTATTCTATCGCGCGCGCCGAATACGGGCAATTGATCGGCATCTTCTACGAACAGGGCTATTACGCGCCCGTGATTTCGGTCCAGATCGACGGTCGCGAGGCTGCGGACATATCGCCACTGACGCCGCCAGGCACTGTGCGCCAGATCGATGTGATCCTGACCCCCGGCCCGGCCTTCGTCTTTGGACGCACGCAGCTTGACCCTGTCGCAGCGGGCACGACCCTACCCGCTGGTTTTGCCACAGGCGAAATCGCGCGCTCGACTGTGATCCTCGACGCGACCGGCGAGGCAGTCGATGGCTGGCGCGATCAGGGCCATGCCAGGGCCGCACCTGTCGATCAGCAGATCACTGCACGCCATCCGGGCAACACACTTGATGTTGCGGTCCAGATTGCTCCCGGTCCGCGGCTGCGCTTCGGCGAATTGCGCCCCGAGGGTCATGTCCGCACCCGCACGGCCCGCATCCACAAGATCGCAGGCCTGCCCACGGGCGAAGTCTACTCGCCGCGCGAGATCCAGCGCGCCGCAGAGCGGTTGCGCCGCACCGGCACCTTTTCGTCTGTTGCGCTGCGAGATGCGGAAAGCAACAACCCCGATGGCACAATCGACATCAACGCCGCGCTCGTGGAAGCCCCGATGCGGCGGATCGGGGCGTCAATCGAATTTGACACCGAAAGTGGCGGCAAACTCGGTGCTTTCTGGCTGCATCGCAATCTTCTGGGCGGGGCAGAACGTTTCCGTATCGAGGGCACGGTCGGTGGCATCGGCGCGCGCAGTGGCAAGCTCGATTACAAGCTTGGGCTGGAATATGCCCGCCCCGCGACCCTGACGCCGGAAACGACCCTGAAACTCGGTGCGCTGATCGAGACCGAGAACGAATCCGATTTCGAGGCCCGCCGCCTGCGACTCGATCTGGGGCTTGAACACCGCTACAGCGACACACTCACCTTCAGCGGCGGCATCGGTTTTCTGGCCGAGCGCGCCGATTTCGGGCCCGGCTTCGCGATCCGGCGCGATTACCGGCTGATGCTGTTGCCGCTTGCAGCAACATGGGACCGACGCGACAGTGACCGCAACCCGACGCGCGGGTTCTTTGTGCAAAGCGAACTCATGCCTTTCCTTGGCCTGAAAGGCACGGATAGCGGCGCGCGGATCACCGCCGACGCGCGCGCCTATCGGGGCTTTGGCGACGATAACCGTTTCGTGCTCGCCGGGCGCGCACAGCTTGGCGCAATCCTTGGCGCCGAGATTGATCGCACCCCGCGCGATTTCCTGTTCTATTCGGGGGGTGGCGGCAGCGTGCGCGGCCAGCCCTTCCGCTCACTCGGTGTCGATGTGGGCGGCGTGCGTTCGGGCGGCAAGGGGTTTGCAGCACTCTCGGGCGAAATGCGGACGCGGGCCACCGACACGATAGGTCTCGTGGCCTTTGCCGATGCGGGCTATGTCTCTCAGGGCACATTCTCCGGCCCCTCCGACTGGCATGCCGGCGCGGGGCTTGGCGTGCGCTATGACACACCCATCGGCCCGCTCAGACTGGATGTCGGCTACCCCGTGGCAGGCAGCACAGGCCGCGGCTTCCAGCTTTACCTTGGCATCGGACAGGCGTTCTGATGCGGGTGCTGCGCTTCTTTCCGGCCCTGCTTGTCTGCCTCTCGCTGATCCTGCCGTCCGCCTCGCAGGCGCAGGACTTGGAAGGATTGCTGCCGCGTGCGGGCGAAAGCGACGCGGGCTATCTGACCCGTCTGATACAGGACAGCCTCTCGGGCGCAGGTCGCGAAGTGCGTCTTGGCGGCTTTCGCGGTGCGCTTTCCTCGCGCGCGACCTTCGATCAGATGTCCATCGAGGATGAGATCGGCGTCTGGATGCTGGTTGAAGACGCGGCGCTGCAGTGGAACCGCTCTGCCCTGTTCCAGCGCCGCATCGAGATTGCAGAGATTTCCGCTCGCCGCGTCACCATCCTGCGCGCCCCGGTCAGCGATGACGACGACGCAAGCGACGAGTTGTTCACGCTGCCGCGCTTCGAATTGCCGGAACTGCCGGTCTCGGTCAATCTGGATCAGATGCAGATCGACGAGGTGATCTTTGGCCCCGATGTTCTGGGCGAGCCGTTGCGCGCCAGTATCCGGGGCAATGCTGCCCTTGCAGATGGCGAAGGCACGGCCACCCTTCGGATCGAACGCATCGACGAAATAGAGGGGCTGATCCGGCTTGATGCAGCCTTCTCCAACGCAACCCGCATCCTGTCGCTGGACCTGTCCGCCGAAGAAGACGCAGGCGGCCTTGCTGTCTCGCTGCTCGATATCCCCGATGCGCCCTCTGCCGCGCTGACCATCGCGGGCGAAGGGCCGATTTCGGATTTCACCGCAGGGATCACGCTGGCAACCGATGGCGTGCCGCGCGTCGAGGGCGAATTCCAGTTTCAGACCACGCAACCCGGCGTGGCTCAGGCTGTGCGGCTGGACCTGAGCGGCGATCTGCGCCCGCTGCTGGACGCAGAGTTTCACCCGTTTTTCGGCCCGCAAAGCCGTTTGCGCACACAGGCCCGCCGTTTCGAGGATGGACGCCTGCGGCTTGACGATCTTGATATCGAGACCCAGAAACTTGCGCTTAGCGGGCGGTTCTATCTGGGCGCGGACCGGTTGCCCGAACTGATCGACCTGCGCGGGCGCGTCGAAGACCCGGCAGGCGATCGCGTTCTTCTGCCCGTTGCCGGAGCGCGCACCAGTATCGAGAGCGCCAATCTGCGGCTGGGCTTCGATGCTGCCGTGAATGAAGACTGGGAACTGGTCCTTGATCTGCTGGGTTTCGACAACGATGATTTCAGGGTCGAAAGCCTCTTTGTCAACGGGATCGGACGGATCACCTCGGACGGGTTCGGCGAAGATATCGACGTGATCGACGCCCTGATCGACTTCACGGCACTCGGCCTTGCCGCCGCAGATCCGGGGCTGAACGAAGCACTTGGCAATTCTGTCACCGGCTCTGCCTCACTCATCTGGCGCGAGGGGCGGCCCCTGCTTCTGCCCGGCTTCCTGCTTGAAGGACGCGATTACGCGCTCAATGGCCGCGCGCGTCTGGACGATGGCGTTATTTTTGCCAATGCGCAGGGCCAGTTTCGCGATGTCTCGCGCCTGTCCACGCTGGCCGGACGCCCGCTTTCGGGCGCTGTCACAGCGCAGGTCGATGCGACGTTTGGGCCAGAGCGTGACAATTTCATGGTCGCAGCCGAAATCGCAGGGCAGGATCTGACGCTGGATCAGGCGGAACTGGACGCACTGCTGTCAGGCCGCAGCCAGATCACGATTGACGCCCATGGTGCCGATGGCACAATCTCACTGCGCCGGCTGCAGGCCGAAGCCCGCAGCCTGCGCACCGATCTGCGCGGCACGATCACCAGCACCGATATCGACCTGCGCGGCGAAGTCGATTTCACCGATATCGCCGTGCTGGGAAATGGCTTTGGCGGCGCGCTCGATGCGCAGATCGCCCTGCACGGCCCGCGTGAGGCTGAGCGCCTGACGCTGGAGGCCGTGGCGCGGAACCTGACCGTCGGGCAAGAGGACGTGAACCGCCTGCTGCGCGGTGACACACGGCTGGCGCTGGAGGGGCAGCGCGACGGCGCAGCCTTTGACCTTGCAAGCCTTACCCTGTCCAACAGCGCCCTGCAGGCCAGCGCCGAAGGGCGCTACGATCCGGGCGCCTCACGCCTTGCCCTGCGGACAACCCTGCCCGATCTGGCTGCGATCCGGCCGGGTCTGGGCGGGCGCATCACCGCAGACGCGACCCTGCGCGAGGACGGAGACACACGCCAAGTCACGCTTGACGCCGTGGCCAATAACCTGCGCCTTGGTGCAGCGGCGGCCGATAATCTGCTGGCAGGCACGCACCGGCTGAACGCCAGACTGACGCAGCGCCCCGATGAAATCCTGCTGGACTCGCTTGCCGTGGCGGGATCACAACTGAATGGCACGGTCACAGGCCGCATCGCGGATAACCGCCCTGAACTGCAAATCGACGCGCGTCTGAACAATCTCGCCGTTCTGGTGCCGGGCATCACTGGTCCGGTCTCGCTTTCGGGCAGTGCGCGCGACACGGGCGGGGCCTATGCGCTGGACCTTGGCATCAACGGCCCTGCCAGTCTGACAGCGCAGGTCACAGGCAGCATCACCCCCGACATGACCGGCAATCTGCGCGCAACAGGCAGCACGGATCTCGCACTGATCAACCCAAGGCTGGAGCCGCGCTCGATTCAGGGCCCGGCACGGTTCGACGTTACGCTGAACGGCCCGCTGGCGCTATCGTCGCTGCGCGGCACCGCAGAAGTGACGGATGCGACATTGGTCCTGCCCCGCAACAACCTGCGAATCACCGATATCGCCGCTACTGCCCAGCTTGAAGGGCCGCGCAGCAGGGTCACAGTGCGCGGTCGCGCAGCCACAGGCGGCACCGTCGCGCTGGATGGCGACATCACGCTCGGCCAGCCCATTACTGGCGATCTGCGCGCCACCCTGAACGACTTGCGCATCGTCAATCCGCAGCTATTTGAAACTGCCGTCTCGGGCAATGTCGCGATCTCAGGCAATCTGACCCAGGGGCCGAATATCACAGGGGCGCTCTCGCTCGACCGAACTGAAGTCCGCATCCCGCGCGTGGGTCTGGCCAGTCGTGGTTACATTCCACCCAATATCACACATCAAAACGACACCGCCCCCGTGCGCACCACCCGCGATCGTGCCGGGATTTTCGCGGGCGAGACCTTTGGCCGACAACCCAATCCGGCCAGACTGGATATCAACATTGACGCGCCCAGCCGGATTTTCATTCGCGGCCGTGGGCTGGATGCGGAACTTGGCGGCGCTCTGCGCCTGACTGGCACGACAGCCGATGTGATCCCCATCGGCCAGTTCGGCCTGATCCGGGGGCGGCTTGATCTGTTGGGCAACCGCTTCACCCTGAACGAGGGTTTTGCCAGCCTTGAAGGCGATTTCGTGCCCTATGTGCGCCTGATCGCTTCGACCGAACGAACAGGCGTCACAGCGCGAATCGTGCTCGAAGGCCGCGCCGACGCGCCCGAAATCAGGTTTGAATCCACCCCTGAACTGCCACAGGAAGAAGTCGTCTCGCTCTTGCTGTTCGGGCGCGGTTTCGAGACGCTCTCACTCTTGCAGGCCGCGCAACTGGCCTCTTCCCTCGCCACCTTGTCAGGCCGCAGCGAAGGCATTTTCGAGCGGCTGCGCCGGAATACCGGTCTTGATGATCTGGATGTCCGCACCGATGAGGATGGTGAAACCTCGATCCGGCTGGGGCGGTACCTGACCGAGAACATCTATACCGATGTCGAAGTCAGCCCGCAGGGACGCAGTGAATTGTCCATCAATATCGACCTGTCCCCCTCGCTGACCGCACGCGGGCGCGTCGACAATCAAGGCCGCGCCAGTGTCGGCCTGTTCTTTGAACGCGATTACTGAAGGGACATCCCATGATCCGCATTGACCAGACAGACGGCCTCTGGACCCTGACACTTGCCCGCCCCGACAAGGCGAACTCGCTGACAGCGGCCATGTTGGAGCAATTATGCGAAGCCGTCGATGCCGCGACGCAGGCACAAGCCCGCGCGTTGATCCTGACCGGCGAGGGCCGCGTTTTCAGTGCCGGGGCCGATCTTGACGAAGCCCGCGCAGGTCTTGCAACTTCGCCACTATGGGAAGATCTCTCGGGCCGGATCGCGCGCGCTGAATGTCTGACAATTGCGGCGCTGAACGGCACCTTGGCCGGGGGTGCCTTCGGGATGGCGCTGGCCTGCGATATCCGGCTGGCGGTCCCGGATGCACGATTCTTCTATCCGGTAATGAAACTGGGCTTTCTGCCACAGCCCTCTGACCCTGCGCGCATGGCGGCGCTGATCGGACCGGCACGGGCAAAGATGATCCTGATGGCAGGTGCGCGAATCCCTGCCGAAGAGGCGCTGAACTGGGGCCTGATCGACCGTATCCTCCCCTCGGACCAACTTCTTGGCGAAGCGCACGCGCTATGTTCCGACGCGGCGTCAGCACATATCGCACATATTGCCGCGATCAAACGTCTGATCCCGTGACAATCCGCTTTGCTGCATGGCTTTGACAGGATATTCACAACGCCATGCAGGCTCTGTTGCGCATATACTTGACACTTGGACTGGCGCTCGCGGTGGCGCTGGCAAGTATCGGGCATGTCCAGGCCCGTCATCAGGTCTATGGCGCGACCACAATGGTCATCTGCACCGGCTACGGGCTGGTTCAGATCACGCTTGATCTGGATGGCGAACCGGTTGAACTGACCCTTCCCTGCCCCGATTGCACCCTGACAGCAACACCACTTTTGCCAGCGGATACAGGCGCTGTTGGTCTGCAATCGCTGGTCGGACAAGTTGCCCTGACACCGCATGTCGCAACATTTCACCCTGCCGCCGCGGGCTTCTGGCATCAAAGCCGCGCGCCCCCACGCCCTGCCTGAGTTTCCCGACATCCCCAGAAACCCAGTCAAGGACAATCACATGAAACGTCTTGCTCTTACCGTAGCTTTCGCTGCGTTCACGGCCCTGCCTGCTGTCGCCTGCGAAGGCATCCACATTCATGACGCCTATGCCCGTGCATCTACCGCAATGTCGCAATCGGGTGCGGCCTTCATGCAGATCATCAACCACGGCACAGTCGACCGCCGCCTGATCGGCGCGCGTTCGGACATCGCCGAACGCGTCGAACTGCACACCCATATCGAGGATGCCGCCGGCGTGATGCGCATGGTCGAAGTCGAAGAGGGCTTCGTAATTCCTGCCGATGGCGAACACCTGCTGGCAAGGGGCGGTGATCACATCATGTTCCTCGGCCTGACACGCCCGATGCAGCAGGGTGATGAAATCACCGTGACCCTGATCTTCGAGGAAGGCGACGACATGGACATCGTCATCCCCGTCGATCTGGAACGCATGCCCGCCGCCCATGGGGATCACTCGCACGGTCAGTCTCATGGCCATTCGCACGGCCACAGCCACGACCATAGCCACGGGCACAGCCACAACTGATCCGCCCTGAAAGCCACGCCATGCGCATCCTCTTTGTCTGTCTGGGCAATATCTGCCGGTCACCAAGCGCGCATGGCGTATTTCGCGCGAAAGCGCGCGCAGCAGGGCTATCGGTCACGATTGACAGCGCTGGAACAGGTAGCTGGCATATCGGCAATCCCCCGGACAAACGGGCCCTCAAAGCCGCTGCCGCGCGCGGGTATGACCTGTCCGACCTGCGCGCACGGCAACTCACTGCAGCCGATTTCTCAAACTTCGACCGGCTCTATGCGATGGACCGCAGCAATCTTCGGGCCATAGAAGCCCTGCGCCCCAAGGGGAACACAACGCAAGCGGCCTTGTTTCTTGACCTGCTTGGCCAGCCCCAAAGCGATGTGCCCGACCCCTATTACGATAACAGCTTCGATCATATGCTTGACCTGATCGAACGTGGCGCAGATGCGCTGGTCCAGGATCTCATGCAAAAGGGCGACACTCCGCAAGGAGTGTGGCCCCGGAATAAAACAAAGCTGAAAAAGAC
>JAFIEL010000068.1 GCA_020832585.1 Natronohydrobacter sp.
TGGTCGAGGCGATCCTTGATCTGGTCCGCGCCTGCCGCCCGGATGAGCCGGAAGCCCATGACGCCGTGAAGGATTCCGTCAGTTGGGGCCCCGGCCCGCGCGCCGCACAGGCGCTGATGCTGACCGTCCGCGCCCGCGCGCTGCTTGACGGTCGCCTTGCGCCGTCGGTCGAGGATGTGGCGGCGATGGCGCGCCCGGTGCTGACGCACCGCATGGCGCTGGGCTTTGCGGCGCGCGCGCGCGGCGACAATCTGGGCCAGATCATTGACCGTGTGGCCGCCACCGCCACTCGGATGGAGGCAGCGGCTTGAGCCATCCCGCCACGCTCCGTTCCCAATCCGAGGCGCTGGCCGCAAACCTGCCTGCGCTGATGGCGCAGGCGCATATGCTTGCAGCTTCCGTCCTGCCCGGCGCGCATGGGCGCAAACGCGCAGGTGCGGGCGATGAATTCTGGCAATACCGGCAGGCCACATCATCCGATTGGGGCGCGCGGATCGACTGGCGGCGCTCTGCCCGCGCCGATGTGCATTTCGTGCGCGAAACCGAATGGCAGGCGGCGCAGGCGGTCACGCTCTGGGTGGACCGCTCTCAGGCCATGCAGTTCACCGGCCACAAATCCCGCGCAGCCAAGGCAGAGCGCGCGCGGCTTCTGGGGCTGGCACTGTCGGTCCTGCTGCTGAAGGGCGGCGAGCGTGTGGGCCTGATGCCCGACATGCCCCCGCGCGCGGGCCGCGCGCAGCTTGACCCGCTGGCCCTGTCGCTTGTGACGGACACGGATCAGGATTACGGCACGCCCCCGGACATGGCGCTGCCATCCCATTCGCAGGCCGTGTTCCTGTCCGATTTCCTTGGCGACCCGAAGCCCGTGCAAGATGCCGTGGGTCGCGCCGCAGATCGCGGGATCGGGGGCGCGCTGGTGCAGATACTTGACCCGGTGGAAGAGGAATTCCCTTATCAGGGCCGCTCAATTTTTGAGTCGATGGCGGGCGCGCTGCGCCATGAAACCCTGCGCGCCAATGACCTGCAAACGCGCTACCGTGCGCGACTGGCAGAGAGGCGCGACATGCTGGCAAGCCTTGCCCGCGTCACCGGCTGGCAGCTTCTGACCCATCACACAGATCAGCCTGCCAGTTCTGCGCTCATGTGGCTCTGGCAGCAGCTCGACGCAGGCAGGGGGCGCTGATGTTTTCAATCGGCCCGCTTGGATTCGCCTCGCCGCTGCTGCTTGCAGCCCTTGTCGCGCTGCCCGCGCTCTGGTGGCTGTTGCGGGCGGTTCCGCCTGCGCCGGTCATTCGCCGCTTCCCCGGTGTGGCGCTGCTGATCGGGCTGAAGGATGAAACCACCGAGACCGACAAGACGCCCCTGTGGCTGCTGCTCTTGCGCGCCCTCGCGGTCGCAGCCCTGATCTTCGGCTTCGCAGGCCCGGTTCTGAACCCGCAGGCCGCGCGCGATGGGGACGGGCCGCTTCTGATCGCACTCGATGCTAGCTGGGCCAGCGCCCGCGACTGGCCGCGCCGCATGGACCGCGTGACGGATCTGCTGTCCGAAGCCCAACGCGCGGGCCGCCCCGTTGCGGTGGTCGCGCTGACTGATTTGCCCCCAGGTGAAACGCCCTTTCGCGCGGCTGACTTCTGGGCCGAGCGCGTGCCGGGCCTAACCCCTGCGCCCTTCACCGCCGACCCGGACAGCCTGAGCGACTGGCTGACCGAACTTCCCGCCAGCTTCGACACCTACTGGCTGTCCGATGGCCTAGACCATCCCTACCGCGCCGATCTGCTGACGGCCCTGCAAACGCGCGGCGCGGTCACTGTCTATGAGACCTCGCGCCCCCCGTTGGCCCTTGCGCCGCCGACCCTGCGCGAAGGGGTCATTTCCCTGACCGCCCATCGCCCCGCCGGTCTGCCCGCGCAAACCATTGAAATCACCGCCACAGGCCGCGACCCTGCCGGGATCGAGCGCCTGTTGCACCGGGCCGAGGCCGAGTTCGCCGCAGGCGCCACCACTGCCCGCGTCGATCTGACCCTGCAGCCCGAACTGCGCAACCGCATCACCCGCTTCCAGATCGCAGGCGAACGCAGCGCGGGTGCCGTGGCGCTCAGCGACGATGCGCTGCAACGGCGCAAGGTCGCACTTCTGACAGGCCGCGAGGGGCGCGAAGGGCTGGACCTGCTCTCGCCCTTCTTCTACCTGCGTCAGGCGCTGGAGCCGGTGGCTGATCTCATTGAAAGCCCCTCGGTCGATGACCTGCTGCTGACCGCGCCCGATGTGCTGATCCTTGTCGATATCGCCCAACTGGCGGAAATCGAATCCGCCCAGATCCTCGATTTCGTGAATGATGGCGGGCTGCTGCTGCGCTTCGCCGGTCCCCGTCTGGCCGCAAGCGACGTGGCCCGCGCCGAGGAAGACCCGCTTCTGCCCGTCCGCCTGCGCATCGGTGGCCGCACGGTCGGCGGCGCGATGAGCTGGGGCGCACCGCGCGAATTGCGCGAATTCAGCAATGACTCGCCCTTCGCCGGGCTGAGCATCCCCCGCGATGTGACGATCAGCGCGCAGGTTCTGGCCCAGCCCGACCCGGCGCTCTCCGAACGCACCATTGCCGCGCTGGCCGATGGCACGCCCTTGGTCACGCGCAAATTCTCGGGCGAAGGACAGGTCGTGCTGATCCATACCACCGCCAATGCCGAATGGTCCTCGCTGCCGCTTTCCGGCCTGTTCGTGCAGATGCTGGAACGCCTTGCCGTCTCCACCCGCCCCGCAGCCCCTACGGCGGAGGCGATGGCAGGCACCCAATGGCAACCCGAACGCGCGCTGGACGGGTTCGGCCAGATCCTCGACGCCAGCCAACGCCCGGTCATCCCCGGCGAACGTATGGCCGAGGGCCGTTTCGGCCCCGACCTGCCCCCCGGTGTCTATCGCAGTGCCGCCGGATCGCTGGCGCTGAATATTGGCCAGCCGGATATGGAGTTGCGCCCGACGCAATGGCCCGCATCCGTCATCGTGGAACGCGACACGATCGCTGAAGAGCGTGACCTGACGGCACTGTTTCTGACGCTCGGCCTTGGCCTTCTGCTGATCGACATTCTGGCCGCACTCTGGGTCTCTGGCCGGTTGCGCAATGCGACTGCCGTGCTGGCGCTGCTGACCCTTGGCCTGCACCACGGCCCTGCACAGGCCGATGACCGCCTTGCGCTGCAAGCGACCTCCGACATGGTGCTGGGCCATGTCCTGACCGGCGATACCCGCGTCGATCAGGTGGCGCGCGCGGGGCTTCTGGGCCTCAGCCGCGTGCTCTATGCGCGCACTTCGGTCGAGCCCGGCCCGCCCATCGGTGTCGATATCGAGGCCGATGAGCTGACCTTCTTCCCCTTCCTCTACTGGCCCATCACCGAGGACACGCCCATCCCCTCTGACGCGGCAACGGCCAGACTGAACCGCTATCTGCGCGGTGGCGGCATGATCCTGTTCGACACGCGCGACGCGGAACTGGCCGGGCTTACCCGCACCACGCCCGAAGCGCGCCGCCTGCAGGCGATTGCCCGCGCACTGGATATTCCGCCCCTTGAACCCGTGCCAGATGACCATATCCTGACCCGCACCTTCTATCTGATCCAGGACTTCCCCGGCCGCCATACGGGCCGCGATGTCTGGGTCGAAGCCGCCCCCCCTGATGCCGAACGCGCCGAAGGCATGCCCTTTCGCAACCTCAATGACGGGGTAACGCCCGTGATCATCGGCGGGCATGACTGGGCGTCGGCCTGGGCCGTGGATGATCAGGGCCGCCCGATGGTGCGCCTTGGCATGGGCTTTTCAGGCGAGGAGCAGCGCGAGATGGCCTACCGTTTCGGGATCAACCTGATCACCCATGTCCTGACCGGAAATTACAAATCCGATCAGGTGCATGTGCCCGCACTTCTGGAAAGGCTGGGCCAATGACGGGCGGTCAAGAGATCATCTTCGCGCCGCTGCTGGACTGGCCGCTGATCTGGGCTGTGGCCGGGATTGCTGCACTGATGGTGGGGCTTGCGCTCTGGCGCGGCCTGCGCGGCTGGTGGCTGCGCGGGTTTGCGGCGGTTGCGCTGATTGCGGCACTGACGAACCCTTCGCTCCAGACCGAAGATCGCGATACACTCAACGACATCGCGCTGATCCTTGTGGATGACACCGCGTCAAACCGGCTGGGCACGCGCGCCGATCAGACCGACACGGCTCTTGAGCATCTGGAAGCTGCGATCGAGGGCCTGAGCGGGATCGAGGCACGCATCACCCGCCTGCCCGACGGGCCGCGCAATCAGGGCACCGAGATCAACACAGCACTGGCCGCCGCCCTGTCGGACCTGCCGCGCGACCGTCTGGCGGGGGTTTTCGCGATCACAGATGGCCAGACCCATGACGACGC
This sequence comes from Natronohydrobacter sp., assembly GCA_020832585.1. GTDB lineage: Bacteria > Pseudomonadota > Alphaproteobacteria > Rhodobacterales > Rhodobacteraceae > Roseinatronobacter. The sequence continues at coordinate 4,397 of JAFIEL010000068.1, forward strand.
CCTTGGCCTGACCCTGCCTGCCCCTTTCCACCTGCTCAAGACCGGCAAGGCCAGCGATTGGGACCGCCGGTTGATCGTGCGCAATGCGCCTGCCTTCGCCATTCTGGGCGAGCCGATCACGCTTGGGCTGCGTATCGAGGATCAGGGCGCAGTCCCACCCGGCGACAGCGATTTCGCCGCGATCAACTATGCCATCAATGGCGGCGAAATGCGTCGCGCGATGGTCCCGGTGGGCGAGGATATGGAGATCACCGTCACGCTCGACCGGGGCGGGATGAATGTGCTGCAATTCGAGCTTGATGAAGCGCCCGGTGAATTAACCACCCGCAACAACGCCGCCATTGTCCAGATCAACGGCGTGCGCGACCGGCTGAGCGTGCTGCTGGTCTCGGGCGAGCCCAATGCCGGGCAACGGACATGGCGCAACTTGTTGAAATCCGACCCGGCGGTGGATCTGGTGCATTTCACCATCCTGCGCCCGCCCGACCGTCATGACGGGGTGCCGGTCAATGAACTGTCGCTGATCGCCTTTCCCACGCGGGAACTCTTTGTCGAGAAGATTGACGAGTTTGACCTGATCATCTTCGACCGCTACCGGCGGCGCGGCATCCTGCCGAACAGCTATTTCGCCAATATCGCCCGCTATGTCGAAGATGGCGGGGCGCTCCTGGTCGTGGGCGGCCCGGAACTGGCCAGCGCCGACAGCATCTGGCGCTCGCCTCTGGGCGAGGTCTTCCCCGCCCGCCCCACCGCGCGCGTATTTGAGGAAGGCTTTACCCCGCGCGTGACCGACCTTGGCCAGCGCCATCCTGTGACAGCCGGGCTGGAAGCCCTTGCCCCTGCCGGCGAGGACGGCCCCGGCTGGGGCCGCTGGTTCCGCCAGATCGAGCTTGAGCCCGAACAGGGCCAGACGGTCATGAGCGGCGTCGATGGCCGCCCGCTTCTGATGCTCGACCGGGTGGGCGCGGGCCGCATGGCGCTGCTGGCCTCGGATCAGACATGGCTCTGGGATCGCGGGTTTGAAGGCGGCGGGCCGCAACTGGAACTCTTGCGGCGGCTGGCGCATTGGATGATGGGTGAACCGGAGCTGGAGGAAGAAACCCTCAGCGCCTCTGCCGAAGGCAACCGTGTCACGATCCTGCGCCGGACCCTGCGCGATGACGTGGGCGCTGTGACTTTGACCGGCCCGGACGACACAGAAACCGTGCTGGAGCTGACAGAAGAAAGCCCCGGCACATTCCGCGCGGAATTCGACGCGCCCGAAATCGGTCTCTACCGGCTGTCCGAGGGTGATCTGGACGCGGTCATCGCGCTCGGGCCGCAGGCCCCGCGCGAATTCGAGGAAACCATCGCCACTGCTGACAAGCTGGGTCCGCTGGTCAATTCCACACGCGGCGGGGCGGTCCGGCTGGAAGATGGCCTGCCCGACCTGCGCCTTGTGCGCGAGGGGCGTGCGGCGGCAGGGCGTGGCTGGCTGGGGCTGACCCCGCGCGACGCCTATGTAACACGCGATCTGCGCACAAGCGCCCTTCTGCCCGGCTGGGCATGGTTGCTGCTCGCAGCAGCTCTGGCACTTGGGGCATGGCTGCGCGAGGGGCGCTGACGCGAGCTGCGTGCAAGGCCACGGCCCCTACCCCGACCGCGCGCAGCCTGTCAGAAAACGCGCGACAGCCTCGGCTGTTTCTGATGCGGCAGTATCCGGGAAGAAATGCCCGCCCGGCAACGCCGCCACCTGCATTTGCGCCAGACGCGGGGCCCATGTCGCCGCCACATCATATTCCCGCGCCATCACCCCCTCGGCCCCATACAGCACCAGCGCCGGGCATGTGACCTGCCGGTGCAGATCCGCCTCATCCAGTGCCAGATCATGCGCGATGGCGGCGCGGTAATCCTGACACATCGCAAAGATCACCTCGCACCTGCGCCATGCTGCGCGATATTCGGCCAAGAGTTCGGCGTCAAAATCCGACAATCGCGCCCCGCCCCAGCCCAAGAGGCAACTTTCAAAGAAATAATCCGGGTCCGCACCGATCAGCCGTTCAGGAAAGGGATGGGGCTGGGCAAGGAAAAACCAGTGATAATAGCTTGCCGCGACACCGTGGGTCAGGTCACGCAGCAAGGTTTGCGTCGGCACGATATCCATCAGCACCAGACGTGCCACGCGCTCTGGCGCATCCAGTGCCATGCGATGCGCCACCCGCGCGCCCCGGTCATGGCCTACAAGATGGAACCGCTCATGTCCAAGGGCTGCCATCAGCGCCAGTTGATCCTGACCCATCGCGCGAAAACTATAGGCGCTGCTGTCATGCGGATTGTCGCGCCCCGGCTGGCTGGACGCGCCGTAGCCGCGCAGGTCAGCCGCAACGACCGTGAATTGCTCGGCCAACCGCGCTGCAATGGGCCGCCACATCGCGCGGGTCTGCGGAAACCCATGCAGCAGCAACACCGCCGGACCAGAACCCCGGATCGTGCAGGCGATCTCGACCCCGTTCAACGTGATCCGCGCGTCGCGAAATGCCTCTGCCATCTGTCCTCCCTGACCTGTTGGGCAAGTCTAGCCATGCACGGCGACTGCGCCAAGACCCTTGCCCCGCCGCGCGCACTGGCCTAGACAGGCACGACTGTTTTTCGGGAGGGACCATGCGCCGCGTTGTCATCACAGGACTGGGGATCATCTCCCCCATCGGAAATTCCGCCGCCGAAGTGTCGGACAGCCTGCGCGCAGGCCGCTCGGGCATTGTCTTTGCGCCGGAACATGCCGAACACGGTTTCCGCAGCCAGGTCTATGGCAAGCCGCAGATCGTGCTCGAAGACCATATCGACAAGCGCAACCTGCGTTTCATGGGCGCGGGTGCGGCCTATAACTTCCTGTCGATGGAACAGGCGATTGCAGATAGCGGTCTGGACGCTTCCGATGTGTCGAACCCGCGCACGGGTCTGATCATGGGCTCTGGCGGGCCGTCCACCTCGAACCTGTTTCAGGCGCATCAGATCGTGATCGAGAAAGGCAGCCCGAAGCGCATGGGCCCCTTCATGGTCACGCGCTGCATGTCGTCGACCAATTCCGCCTGTCTGGCCACGCCGTTCAAGATCAAGGGCGTGAATTATTCGATCACATCCGCCTGTTCCACATCGGCCCATTGCATCGGCAATGCGGCGGAACTGATCCAGATGGGCAAGCAGGACATCATCTTTGCAGGTGGTGGTGAGGAACTGGATTGGACGCTCTCGTGCCTGTTCGACGCGATGGGTGCCATGTCGTCGAAATACAATGACGCCCCTGAAACCGCAGCGCGTGCGTTCGACGCGACCCGCGATGGCTTCGTGATCGGTGGCGGTGGTGGTGTGCTGGTTCTGGAAGAACTGGAACACGCCAAAGCGCGCGGCGCAAAGATCTATGCCGAAGTCACAGGCTATGGCGCCACCTCGGACGGGCATGACATGGTCGCCCCTTCCGGCGAAGGTGGTGAACGCTCCATGCGCCTTGCACTCGGCACCCTGCCCGAAGGCCGCAAGGTCAGCTATATCAACGCGCATGGCACCTCGACCCCCGCAGGTGATGTGACCGAAGTCGAAGCAATTCGTCGCATCTGGGGCGAAGGGAATGTGCCGCCCATTTCATCGACCAAATCGCTGACGGGCCATTCGCTTGGCGCAACCGGCGTGCAGGAAGCGATCTATTCGCTCTTGATGATGCAGGGCAAGTTCATCACCGCATCCGCTAATGTCACCGAACTGGACCCAGCCATCCGCGAGGGAGAGATTGCCACCAAACTCGTTGAAAACATTGAACTCGACTCGGTCCTGTCCAACAGCTTCGGCTTTGGCGGCACCAATGCAACGCTCATCATGAGCGCGTATCGCGACTGAGGAGCGGATCATGTCGGGATTGATGGCAGGCAAGCGCGGGCTGGTCATGGGTGTGGCCAATGAACGCTCGATTGCATGGGGCATTGCGAAAGCGCTGGCCGATCAGGGCGCGGAACTGGCCTTCAGCTACCAGGGCGAGGCGTTCGGCAAACGAGTCGAACCTCTCGCAGCCTCGCTCGGGTCTGATCTGCTGCTCGATGTGGATGTAACGGATGAATCCTCGCTCGATGCGGCCTTTGACGCGCTGAAATCTCGCTGGGGCAGTATGGATTTCCTTGTCCATGCCATCGCATTCTCCGACAAGACAGAACTGACCGGCCGTTTCCGCGACACCAGCCGCGCGAATTTCAAGCATTCGCTGGAAATTTCCTGCTATAGCTTTATCGACTTGGGCCGCCGCTCGTCGGAACTGATGCCAAATGGTGGCGCGCTGATCACGCTCACCTTCCAGGGGTCAAACACAGTCACGCCCTTCTACAATGTCATGGGCGTGGCGAAAGCGGCGCTGGAATCCTCGGTCCGCTATCTGGCCAATGATCTGGGGCCAGAGGGCATCCGCGTCAATGCCATCAGCCCCGGCCCGATGAAAACGCTGGCGGGTGCCGCGATTGGCGGGGCGCGCAAGACCTTCCGCCATGCCGAAGCCAATGCGCCGCTGCGCAGCAATGCAACGCTGGAAAGTGTTGGCGGAACAGCCGTTTATCTGGCCTCCGACTACGGCGCGCATACCACGGGCGAGATCATCCATGTCGATGGCGGCTATCATGTCATGGGCATGCCGCAGGTGGACAATATCTAGGTTTGGCCCAGCCGCCAGCCGGCCCAGATTGCGAGCATCCACAAGATCAGCGAGGCGCTGCCATAGACCAGCGCCTCTGCCAGTGAGCGCTCCAGAAGCGTCACCATCTCCAGCGAAAACAGCGAGAACGTGGTGAAGCCGCCGCAGAATCCGGTCATCCAGAAGGCGCGCTGCCCCACCGACAGGCTACGCGTCGCAAGATAGCCGATCAGACCCGCGCCAAGGATATTCGCAGCAAGTGTCGCCAGATACGCATGATCAGCTACAAGATGTAGTGCAAAAAGGCTCAGTGCGACCCGCAAGCCTGTCCCCAGAGCGCCACCCAGACCAACGGCCCAAATTCCCATCACAGGCCCCCCAACGCAAGGAAGAGCCCAAACGCCGCCATCAGCGGGCAGAGAAGCATTGACCCGCCTGCTGCAATCAGCGCCGCGCGCGCTCGTCCCGCCAGCCAAAGTTCGTGTATTTGTAGCGCGAAGGTCGATACAGTCGTGAAGCCCCCCAGAAAGCCCATGCCAAACAGCACAAATGGCTTGGGAAGCGCGCCATATTCGAGGTCAGGCACCATGCTTGCCGCAATCCCAAAACCCAATCCAATCAACAGGCTACCGGCGGAATTTATCACGAAAATCGCACCTGCAGGGTGCAATGCGCGCGTCAACAGCAATGTCAGGCTGGCGCGCAGCATGCTACCCAGACCGCCTGCGAGGCAGATCAGCAGGAAATCGGAAAGGGTGATCGACATGCAATGGTCACATTCGGGTTGCCGTGGCGGGCGTTTTGCGCCAACCACCATGCGCGTGTCAATCAATTCGAAAAGGGTCGAAAGCCGGAATGCAGCCAACTGACACAGATCGCGCTCTGACCGAGACACTGTTGCAGATTGCCCGCAACCTGCCGCACAGCCGCCTGTCCCAGATCACGCATGACGGCAAAACCTATTTCGTCAAGCGCCCTGAACAGCATGCCTCGCTGCGCTGGCGCGCCCAGAAGGGCGACCCGAAAACAGCCTTCTCGCGCGAGGTGGCCCTGCTGCAAGGCTTTGCTGCACGCGGGGCCGCCGTGGCGCGTATTGTTGCGGCTGATGACGGGCTGATTGTGCTTGCGGATCACGGTAAGCCATTGCATTGGTTTATTTATCTGGATCAGGCTGATAATGCTTTGATGCAGCGCGCAGGGGCTGCGCTTGCGGATTTGCACCGCCTGGGGCTTGCGCATGGGCGGCCTTCGCTGCGTGATATTTGCTGGGATGGGGGGGAACTGACGTTTCTGGATCTCGAAGCGGGTGCCAGGCTGAACGCAACACCACGCAATCAGGCGCGCGATCTGTATCTGCTTCTGCACTCTGTTTTCACCACCGATGGCGCGCACTCCGCGCGCGCCCTGCCCGTGCTGGAGAGCTATATTTCACAGGGCGATCCGCTTGTCTGGGAGGCTGCGAAACTTTTGGCGCAGCGGCTGTGGTGGGTGGATCTGCTGTCGCGTCCGGTGGTCTGGTGGCACCGTTTCAAGGGCAAGAAACGCAGCGAGTTTGCCGCGATCGGGGCGGCACGTCGGTTGATCCTTGATGCCCGATGAAGATTGCGATTATCGCTGTGTTTTGTCGAGAATATGCAGGATTCTGGCGCTTTTCTGGGTAGATTCTGGCGCATGACATCGTATTTGTGCAAGTCCGACCATCCGGCACCCATTTTTCCACAGATGAAACCGGATTTCGCCGGGCGAAAAAAGCGTTCACGCTTTGGCAACCACTCTTTCGACCGGTCGAAACGGAAACGGCGCGCCCGAAGGCGCGCCGTTTGTCGTGTTTCGGTCAGACCGGATCAGGCCAGATCGTAGCGATCTGCGTTCATCACCTTGACCCATGCTGTAACGAAGTCGTTCACGAATTTCTCGCCAGCGTCGTCCTGGGCATAGACCTCTGCATAGGCGCGCAGGATCGAGTTCGAGCCGAAGACCAGATCGGCGCGGGTCGCGGTCCATTTGGTCTCACCGGTCTTGCGGTCCGTGAGCGCGTAGGCGTTCATGCCCTTGGGCACCCATTTCCAGTTCATGTCGGTCAGGTTGACGAAGAAATCCGTCGTCAGCGCGCCGACGCGATCCGTGAACACACCGTGCGCCGTGCCGCCGTGGTTGGTGCCGATCACGCGCATCCCGCCCAAGACAGCGGTCATTTCCGGGGCGGTCAGGCCCATGAGGGATGCGCGGTCAAGCAGCATTTCCTCGGCGGTGACGACATAGTCCTTCTTCATCCAGTTGCGGAACCCGTCAGCGAGCGGTTCCAGCCACTTGAAGCTGTCGGCATCGGTCATCGCGTCCGTGGCATCACCGCGTCCGGGTGCGAAGGGCACTTCGATGTCGAAGCCTGCCGCTTTCGCCGCCTGCTCTACCCCGACATTACCCGCCAGAACGATCACATCGGCAATCGAGGCGCCGCTTTCCGCTGCAATCGGCTCCAGCACCGACAGCACCTTTTGCAGGCGGGCGGGCTCGTTGCCTTCCCAATCCTTCTGTGGGGCCAGACGGATGCGCGCGCCGTTTGCGCCCCCGCGATAGTCGGACTGGCGGAAGGTGCGGGCGCTGTCCCATGCGGTCGCGACCATTTCGGACACTGACAGACCGCTTGCGGCGATCTTGGCTTTCACGGCGGCCACATCGTAGCCGGTGTTGCCAGCGGGCACCGGGTCTTGCCAGATCAGCACTTCCTTGGGTGCATCCGGGCCGATATAGCGTTCCTGCGGGCCCATGTCGCGATGGGTCAGCTTGAACCATGCGCGGGCAAAGGCGTCGTCGAAGCTGGCCGGATCGGCCATGAACTTTTCGCAGATGGCGCGGTAAGCCGGGTCCATCTTCATGGCCATGTCGGCATCGGTCATGATCGGGTTCAGGCGGATCGAGGGGTCTTCGACATCAACCGGCTTGTCTTCTTCCTTGATGCCGATGGGTTCCCACTGCCAAGCGCCTGCGGGGGATTTCTTCAACTCCCACTCATAGCCGAACAGCAGCTTGAAATAGCCCATGTCCCATTTGGTAGGCTCGGTCGTCCATGCGCCCTCGATCCCCGAGGTCACAGTGTCACGGCCAACGGCGCGGGTCTTGTGGTTCATCCAGCCAAGGCCGCCTTCTTCCAGCGCCGCACCTTCGGGTGCCGGGCCAAGATTGCCTGCGTCGCCATTGCCGTGCGCCTTGCCGACGGTGTGGCCGCCTGCGGTGAGTGCAACGGTTTCTTCGTCATTCATCGCCATACGGGCGAAGGTTTCACGCACATGGTCGGCGGTTTTCAGCGGGTCGGGCTGGCCGTTCACGCCTTCGGGGTTGACGTAGATCAGGCCCATCTGCACGGCGGCAAGCGGGTTTTCCATCGTGCCTGCATCGCCGACATTTTCGTAACGCTCATCCGACGGTGCCAGCCATTCGCGCTCGGAGCCCCAATAGACGTCTTTTTCCGGGCCCCAGATGTCTTCGCGGCCAAAGGCGAAGCCAAAGGTTTTGAGGCCCATGTTTTCATAAGCAATGGTGCCAGCCAGCACCATCAGGTCGGCCCAGCTGATCTGGTTGCCGTATTTTTTCTTGATCGGCCAGAGCAGGCGGCGCGCTTTATCAAGGTTCGCGTTATCCGGCCAGGAGTTCAGCGGCGCGAAACGGTGGTTGCCGGTGCCTGCGCCGCCACGGCCATCCTGCACGCGGTAGGTGCCAGCTGCGTGCCAGGACATGCGGATCATCAGGCCGCCGTAATGACCCCAATCGGCGGGCCACCAGTCCTGACTGTCGGTCAGAAGGGCGTGAATGTCGGCTTTCAGGGCTGCGACATCGAGCTTTTTCACTTCCTCGCGGTAGCTGAAGCCCTGCAGCGGGTTCGATTTTGTGTCATGCTGGTGCAGGATTTCGAGATTGAGGGCCTTGGGCCACCAATCCATGACATGCGTGCCAGTGGTCGTCTGTCCGCCATGCATGACGGGGCATTTGCCTGTGGTATCAGAACCGTCCATGATTCCCTCCTCTGTTGAAATCTGGAATGGTTCTAACAGGGTGGAGTGATCAGGTTAAGTTGAATCTTCTGATCATTGCTATCAGAAAAACTGATTTCTAATTCATGTTTCGCATGGATCGGCGCATCATCCAGCCCGCGATCACAACTGCGACCAGCACAATGCCGATGATGATGGTGGCCAGCGCGTTCACATCGGGGCTGACGCCAAGGCGGACTTTCGAGAAGATCACCATCGGCAGGGTCGAGGCACCAGGGCCGGAGACAAAGCTGGCGATCACCAGATCATCGAGCGAGAGGGTGAAGGCCAGCAGCCAGCCTGCGACAAGGGCGGGCGCGATGACGGGCAGGGTCACATCGAAAAAGACGCGCACCGGGCCTGCACCCAGATCGCGCGCGGCTTCTTCGAGCGATTCGTCCATCTGGCGCAGGCGCGATTGGGCGATGACGGCGACGAAGGCCGCGCAGAAGGTTGTATGCGCGATGATGATGGTGGTCAGGCCGCGCCCGGCGGGCCAGCCCAGCGTCAGTTCCATCGACACGAAGAGCAGCAGAAGCGAGAGGCCGGTGATGACTTCGGGCATGACAAGGGGGGCGGTGATCATGCCGGTCAGAAGCAAGCGCCCGGTGAATTTACTGAAGCGGGTCAGGACAAAGGCGCCGAGCGTGCCGATGATGGTGGCGAGCGTTGCCGACCAGAACGCGACCTTGAGGCTGATCCAGGCTGCGTTCAGGATCTGGCGGTCGCGCAGGAGTTCGCCATACCAGCGCGTCGAGAACCCGCCCCAGACGGTGACGAGGCGGCTTTCATTGAAGGAAAACACCACGAGGCTGATGATCGGCGCGTAGAGGAAGATGAAGCCGAAGGCGACGGCGAGAGGCAGGAACCAGCCGCGCATCAGTTCTCCTCCCGCCGGTTCTGGACGGATTGCAGCCACATGATGGGGGCTACGACCAGCACCAGCATGACAATCGCCACGGCAGAGGCGACGGGCCAGTCACGCGACGAGAAGAACTCGTCCCAGAGGACGCGGCCGATCATCAGCGTGTCGGGGCCGCCCAAGAGTGCCGGGATGACATATTCGCCAATCGCCGGGATGAACACGAGCATGGAGCCTGCGACGATGCCGGGCAGCGAGAGCGGCAGGGTGACGGTGAAGAAGGTGGTCATGGGGGAAGCCCCCAGATCCCCGGCAGCTTCCAGCAGCGCGCCATCGAGTTTCGTCAGGTTCGCGTAAAGCGGCAGGATCATGAAGGGCAGATAGGTGTAGACGATGCCGATATAGACCGCGAAATCGGTCTGCATCATCTGGATCGGGCTGTCGATGA
>JAFIEL010000069.1 GCA_020832585.1 Natronohydrobacter sp.
CAATCGTGCCAATGTTCACATGCGGTTTATTGCGTTCAAACTTTTGCTTTGCCATGGTTTCGGCACCCTTTGTTGATCTGCCGCAAGACGCGACACAAGATGACACGCGCGGCATGTATCCAGCTTGGCGGGGAAAATCAAGCGCGCTTTGGGGATTGCTGTGTGGAAGGTCTCAGCTCTCGGTGGTTTCGTCCGTCGTGGCTTCGGCGCTTGCGCCAGCGACCGGGGCGTCGGGCTTCGGCGGGAACCAGTCCGGGTTGGAGGCCAGCCAGTTTTCGATAGCAAGAACAGCATTTTGCGCAAGGTTCTGCATCTGCTGTTCCGCCGACTGGGTCAGTCCTGAACTGACCACAGTTTCGCCCGACAGGCTTTCGAGCACAGTGATGCGGTGCGGTGTGTCATTCACCTTGCCGCCCTTGGCGTCATCCCAGAGCGTGACCCCAAGGATCAGCGCCGATTTCGGCGCGGCTACGACCGGAATTCCCGGAATTGCCAGCACATAGCCATCCACCGAAACACCCAGATGATAGAGCGTATCGCCATCATAGCGCGCGAAGCGGCGGCGCATCTCTTCGGACAGCACCTTTTCCCATTCCTCTGGCTCGGCGCGGCGTGACGCAGGCCCGACTGTCGCATTCTCGGCCACGACGATGGCATGGGCGAGGAAGAAATCACCCAACTCGCCGCGCTCGTCGCGCAACTCGCGCCCGCTGGCGCAGGCAGACAGAATAAGAGCGGTCAGAACGGCGAGTCCCGCGCGCGGGACAGGAATGGCAGAAAACATCGGCATCTCTCCGAGTGTGGTTTTGACTCTGTGCTAGCCGATCCTGCGCGAAAGGGCAAATCACGGCCCGTCAGGCGAAGCGATTGTCGCGTGGAAAGCCACGCGGGGCCATGCGTCCGGCACTCGCGCGCTTGCCCATCCATTCGGTCAGATCGCTTTCCAGGCGGGTGCGCCCGGCGGGATCTTTCCAGGACAATCCGTCAGCCAGCGTGATCGTGGTCAGATCTGACAGGCCACCGTCCTTGTAGGATTGCAACCGCACGCCCTTGCCGCGTCCCATCTCCGGGAGTTCCGCCAGCGGGAAGACCAGCAGCTTGCGATTCTCGCCCACCACGGCCAGATGATCGCCCGTCGCCTTGCGGCAGATCAGAGCGCGCACCCCGTCCTTGAGGTTCAGCACCTGCTTGCCGCTGCGGGTCTGGGCGATGATTTCCTCGCCCGGCACAAGGAACCCGTCACCGGCGCTGGAGGCCACGACCAGTTTGACCCCCGGTGCGTAGGTGAAGAGGTCAATGATCTCTGCCTCGTTCGGCAGGTCGATCATCAGGCGCACAGGTTCGCCCATGCCGCGCCCACCGGGCAGGTTCGCGCCCAGAAGCGTGTAGAACCGTCCGTTTGAGCCAAAGAGCACGATCTTGTCGGTGGTTTCGGCATGGAGCGCGAAACGCCCCTCATCGCCATCCTTGAACTTGAACGCCTGATCGAGCGCGAGATGGCCCTTCATCGCCCGGATCCAGCCCATTTTCGAGCAGACGACCGTGATCGGCTCACGCTCGATCATGGCTTCCATCGGCACGTCCTCGACCTCTCCCGCTTCGGCGAAATCGGTGCGGCGGCGGCCAATGTCAGTATTCTTGCCGAAATCCCGCTGCACATCACGCAACTGGGTGCCGATCCTGGCCCATTGCAGCTTTTCGGAGGCCAGCAGGTCTTCAAGCCCCGCGCGTTCTTCCAGAAGCGCGTCGCGTTCCTTGCGCAATTCGATCTCTTCGAGCCGCCGCAAGCTGCGCAGGCGCATGTTCAGGATCGATTCGGCCTGCACTTCGGTCAATTCGCCCTCGCCCGGTGCGGGGGTGACGTAATCCTTTTCAGAGGTCGCGCGCGGAAAGGTGCCGCCCCAGGTCTCGCGCATCAGCGCGTCGCGGGGGGCTTCGTCATAGCGGATGATGTCGATCACCCGGTCAAGGTTCAGATAGGCGATGATGAAGCCCTCAAGGACTTCAAGTCGGTGGTCAATCTTGTCGAGCCGGTGTTGCGAGCGGCGTTGCAAGACCTCGCGGCGGTGGTCGAGGAAGGCGCGCAGCACTTCGCGCAAGCCGCAGACGCGCGGGGTCAAACCGTCGATAAGAACATTCATGTTCAGGCTGAAGCGCGTTTCCAGATCGGAATTGCGAAACAGCATGCCCATCAGCAATTCCGGGTCCACGCTGCGCGATTTCGGCTCCAGCACGATGCGCACATCGTCGGCGGATTCGTCACGCACATCGGCCAGAAGCGGCACCTTGCGGGTCTGGATCACTTCGGCCAGTTTCTCGATCAGGCGGGATTTGGGCACCTGAAACGGGATTTCGGTGACGACGATCTGCCATTGACCCCGGCCCAGATCCTCGATCTGCCAGCGCGCGCGCAGACGAAAGGCACCGCGCCCGGTCTGATAGGCGCTCAGGATCGCGTCGCGGGGTTCCACGATCACGCCGCCGGTCGGGAAATCGGGGCCGGGGATCAGTTTCAGCAGATCCTCGTCCGGCAGATCGGGGGTTGCGATCAGCGCAAGACAGCCTTCGACAAGTTCATCCAGATTATGCGGGGGGATGTTGGTCGCCATGCCGACCGCGATGCCGCTGGCGCCATTGGCCAGCAGGTTCGGGAAGGCAGCGGGCAGGACGATTGGCTCGCTGAGCGTGCCGTCATAATTGGGGCGGAAATCGACGGCGTTTTCGGACAGACCTTCAAGCAGCGCCTCGGCGGCCTTGGTCATGCGCGCTTCGGTATAGCGGGCGGCGGCAGGGTTGTCGCCGTCGATATTGCCGAAATTGCCCTGACCATCGACCAACGGGTAGCGGACGTTGAAATCCTGCGCCAGCCGCGCCATCGCGTCATAGATCGCGGCATCGCCATGCGGGTGGTAATTGCCCATCACATCGCCGGTGATCTTGGCGGATTTCCGGAAACCACCGTTGGAGGCCAGCTTCAATTCGCGCATGGCATAGAGGATGCGGCGATGCACGGGCTTCAATCCGTCGCGCGCATCGGGCAGCGCGCGGTGCATGATCGTGGACAGCGCATATTGCAGATAGCGTGACCCAAGCGCGCGGCGCAGGGGTTCCGAGACCGTGGCGGTCAGATCAGGGGTCGCGTCATCATCTTGTGCCATGCTTCACGCATAGCCCCAGTGATGGGTTTCGTCCAGTGGGGATCGTCACGGCAAGTTGTTGCCTGTGGGAATAATCGCGCTTGATGGCTTGGGCGCGGCACGCCTAATTTGCTGGAAATCACTTTGCGCCGAAAGGGCCAGATCATGCGTAGTGTTTCCGTATTGCTGTTTGCCAGTGTTGCCCTGCCCGCCCATGCCGAAACCCTGGCGCAAATCCGAAGCGTGACGCTTTCGACGGCAGGGCTTGCGATGATCGAGGCCGAGGGGGCGATGGGCGCAGACGGGCTGCGCCTGCCCGTCCGGCGTGCGGATATTGATGATTTTCTGAAATCGCTGCGACTGTCGGACCCGGCGGGCGCGGTGCCGATGCTGACGATGACTGGCCCTGGCGGGGTTCAGGATACATTCGACGCCCTGCCCTTCGATCCCGCGACCTTGGGCGATCTGCGTGCGCTTCTGGGCGCGATGATCGGGGCACCTGTGCGAGCCGAGCGGCGTGGCACAGTGCTGGAAGGGGCTGTCATGGGCACGCGCGCGGTGCCGTGCGACGGCGACGGACAGACCGGCTGCGCAGCACTCACCCTGCGCGACAGTGACGGGCGGCTGCGTCAGATTGCACTGGATGAGGCGCTGGAAATTGATTTCACCGACAGTGCGGATCGCGACGCGATCGGGCGCGGGCTGGAGGCATTGCGCGCCAATGCCCGTGCGCTGGTTCTGCATGTGGTGCTGACCAGCAGCGATGACAGCGCGCGCGATGTGGGTCTGGGCTGGCTGCAACCTGCGCCGGTGTGGAAAACCGCATGGCGGGCCGAGGATGGGCCAGAAGGGATCACCCTGACCGGCTGGGCCGTGGTCGAGAATACGACCGGGCAGGATTGGGAAGATGTGTCGCTGACGCTGGCAACGGGGGCCACGCAGGCGCTGCAAGTGCAACTCTACGACCGTTTGCAGGCAGCGCGCAAATTTGCCGAGCCGGCCTATGCGCCGGTTCTGGCCGCCCCCATGGCGCGCGACAGTGGCATGATGATGGAGGCGGCGATGGAGGTCGCGCCGGTCATGATGGATGATGGCGATGCCTTCTCGCGCTTCACCCTGTCCACACCCGTCACCCTGCGCGCGGGCGATATGATCTCGCTGCCGTTTCTGAGCGAGCGGTTGGAAGATGCCCGCCTGACGCTCTATCGCGGCGGCAGCTATGAGCCGCATCCGATGCTGGCAGTCGAATTCACGAACCCCCTGCCCCTGCGCCTGCCTGCGGGCGTGGTCACGGTCTATGAGGCCGGGCGCGGCCATGCGGGCGATGCGATGATGCCGGAGCTGGTGCCGGGCGCGGTCGAGGTGATCGAATTCGCCCGCGACACGGCGCTGGAAGTGCGTGAACAGGTCGATGAGGAAATCCGGGTGCAATCGGCGCGGATTGTCGATGGGGTGCTGGTGGCCGAGGACCGGATCGAGCGGCGCTCGACCTACCGGATCGAAGGGGCACCGGACCGCGCGACCTTGCTGACCATCGCCCATCCGCTGCGCCATGGCTGGGATCTTGTCACCGAGGGCGGGCACGGCGATCTGGACGAAACCCGCTTCGCGGTGGATGTGCCGCAAGGACAGATCACGGAATTCGCAGTTCTCGAGTCGCGCGTCATGGAACAGCGGGTTGCGCTTTTGTCGCTGGATATCGAAACTTTGGGATACTGGACATCGCGCCTGAACGACGCCGGATTGACCCAGACACTTGGCGCAATGCAGGAATTGCGCAGCGAAGAGGCTGATCTGCGCCGCGCTATGACGCGACTGCAGGCGCAAGAGGCGCAACTGATCGCGGATCAGGAACGTCTGGTGGGACTGATCGTCCAGCTTGGGGACGACAGCCCGGCCACGCGCGAGAGGCGCGGGCGCGTGGATGCGATCGAGGCCGAGATCATGGCGACGCGCGAGGCGCGTATCGCCGCCGAAGCCCGGATCACCGAGATCGGCGCGGAATTGCGCGCGCTGTTGCGGTGATCATCTGACAGGGTGCGTGGCTTGCACGCACCCTAAAGGCGCTCAGGATCCACGCGTTTCCAGCGCTTCGATCCGGGCCTTCAGCGCGTCATTTTCTTCGCGCGCTTTTTGGGCCATGGCGCGCACCGCGTCGAATTCCTCGCGCGTGACGAAATCACGATCTGCCAGCCAGCGGTCCATCAGGCTCTTGACGGCGGTTTCGGCCTCGGTGCGCGCACCCTGGGCCACGCCCATGGCATTTGTCATCAGTTGCGACACATCGTCCAGAAAGCGGTTGCGGGTTTGCATGGCGGCACCTTTGCGAAGCTGTTTCACCCTATATGTGATGGCACGCGCCGAAACTCAAGGTTGACTTCCCCCGCCCGCCCGCGCCAGACAGTCGCAACTCTTGCCAAGGGCTTGTCTGCATGTCTCCTCTCGCCATTCTGTTCCCTGACCTCAGCCCCGAGATCTTCACGCTTGAGATCGGCAGTTTCAGTTTCGCGCTGCGCTGGTATGCGCTGGCCTATATCGCGGGATTCCTGCTGGGCTGGTGGATCGTCATGGGGCTGATGAAGCGCCCTGCGCTTTGGCCTGCGAACACCGCCCCGATGGAGCCGGGCCGGGTCGAGGGTCTGCTGACCTATGTGATCATCGGCGTTATCCTTGGTGGGCGGTTGGGCTTCGTGCTGTTCTACCAGCCCGGCTATTATCTGGCGCACCCGACCGAAATCCTGCGAATCTGGGAGGGCGGCATGTCCTTTCACGGCGGCTTTGCCGGGGTGATCGTCGCGGGGCTGATCTTTTGTCGCCGTCATGGGGTGCCGCCGCTGCAAGTGGCCGATGCCATGGCGCTGGTCGCGCCCATCGGAATCGGTCTGGGGCGGGTTGCGAATTTCATCAATGCGGAACTCTGGGGGCGTCCGACCCTGCAGCCCTGGGGCGTGGTCTTTCCCGGCCCGCAGGCGCAATCCTGCCCCTGGGACTGGCCGCTGCCGTTTTGCGCGCGCCATCCCACGCAGCTTTATGAGGCCGCACTGGAGGGGCTTGTCCTGTTCATCGTGCTGGCCTGGCTGGTGTGGCGGCGCGGCTGGCTGAAAAGCCCTGGCGCTGTGACCGGGGTGTTCGTGGCGGGCTACGGGCTGGGGCGGTTCATCGTCGAGTTTTTCCGCCAGCCAGATGCGCAGTTCATCACGCTTGCCAATCCGATGGGCCATGTCGTTACCCTTGGGCCGCTGGGGCTGACCATGGGTCAGCTTCTGTCCCTGCCGATGATCGTGGCGGGGCTGGCGCTGCTGCTGTGGCGCAGGCGCGCATGACGGCACTGCGCGACATCCTGCTACGCCGGATCGCGCTGGATGGGCCGATGAGCGTGGCCGAATACATGACGCTCTGCCTGCTGCACCCGGAACATGGCTATTACACGACCCGCGACCCGTTGGGCGCTCGCGGTGATTTCACCACTGCGCCCGAGATCAGCCAGATGTTCGGCGAGATGCTGGGGCTGTGGGTAGCGCAGGTCTGGATGGATCAGGGGGCACCTGCACCTTTCACATTGGCCGAGCTTGGCCCCGGTCGCGGCACGCTGATGGCCGATGCGCTGCGCGCAACACGCAGCGTGCCGGGGTTTCATGAAGCCTTGCGGCTGCATCTGGTGGAAGCCTCGCCCGTGTTGCGTGCGGCGCAAGCGGCAGCGCTTGGCGGTTTTGCGCCTGTCTTTCATGACAGCCCTGTGGACCTGCCCGACCAGCCGCTGTTCCTGATCGCCAATGAATTCTTTGACGCGCTGCCTGTGCGACAGTTCCAGCGCAAGGGCCTTGGCTGGGCCGAACGCATGGTGGGCGCAACGGATGGCAGGCTTGTCATGGGGCTGGCCCCGCCTGCCCCGCTCACAGCCCTTGACCACCGGATGCGTGACACGGTCGAGGATCAGATCGTCGAGACCTGCGCGCCCGCGCGGCCTGTGATCGAGGCCATTGCGCAGCGGATCGCCGCGCATGGCGGCGCGGCGCTGATCGTGGATTATGGGGATTGGCGCAGCCGGGGGGACACGTTGCAGGCGCTGCGCCAACATGCCTATGACGATCCGCTGGCCCATCCGGGCCGCGCGGATCTGACCGCGCATGTGGATTTCGAGGCGCTGGCCTTGGCCGCCGCCCCCTTGCGCGCGGCACCGCTGACGCCGCAGGGGGTGTTTCTGGAGCGTCTTGGGATGAGCGCGCGCGCCGATGCGCTTGCGCAAGGGCTGAGCGGCGCGCGGCTTGAAAGCCATATCGCTGCATATCGGCGCTTGACGCATCCACAGGAAATGGGACAGTTGTTCAAGGTGCTTGGCCTTGCGCCTGTGAGCGCCCCAGAATTGCCCGGACTTGCGTAATGACCCTTGAGATCCTGACTGCCGACAGCCTGTCCCCGCTGCGCCACGGGTTCTTCACCCGCCGCGGGGGGGCGTCTTCGGGCATTTTTGCGGGGCTGAACTGTGGTCCCGGCTCTTCCGACCAATCCGACACAGTGCGCATGAACCGCGCGCGCGTGGCCGAGGCGATGCAAGTCGACCCGGACGCGTTGATGACCGTCCATCAGGTCCATTCGCCCGATGTGGCGACACTGGTCGCTCCATGGCCCGAAGGGCTGCCACATCCCAGAGCCGATGCCATGGTCACAGGCCAGCCGGGTGTCGCATTGGCGATCCTGACCGCCGATTGTCAGCCGGTCCTGTTTGCCGACGCTCAGGCACAGGTGATCGGGGCCGCACATGCAGGCTGGCGCGGGGCCTTGAGCGGGGTGCTTGAGAACACCATCGATGCGATGGAAGCCCTTGGTGCCGCGCGCGCGCGCATCCGCGCCGTGATCGGCCCCTGCATCAGTCAGGCCGCTTATGAGGTGGGTCAGGAATTCCTGGAGACCTTTGTGGATGAAGATCCGGGCTATGCGCGCTTCTTCATCAATGGCGCGGGCGAGAAATACCAGTTCGATCTGGTGGGTTTCGGCCTGCACCGTCTGCGCGAAAGCGGGATCGGCGAGGCGAGCTGGATCGGCGAGTGCACCTATAGCGACCCGGCGCGCTTCTATTCCTACCGCCGGTCCGTCCATGAACGTCAGGCGGATTATGGTCGGCTGATCTCTGTCATCAGACTGTGACGGCATCGCCGGGAAATTACCCTGCAAACTCCATGTTCTTGTCCAAGTCCTGCCTGATTTGAAGGCGATGCTTGTCAGTGAGCAAAAACCACCCGTTCAAGTGGAAGGACAAGACCCATGACCAAGAAACCGCAATCCCGCTGGATCACAGCCATCGTCACCGAAGCCACGAGCGGCGTTCCAGTCCTGCCGTGGGAACGCGCCGCCAAACGTGCGCGCCGGTTGCAACTGGCAGCAACGCCCGGTCTGGCTGGTTTCGCCTGAACGGCCCCGGATTCAGAATGTTTTCACCTTCGGGTGACAAGAGTTACTTTCAGTAGCGAGTGTGTTGAAGCAAAGCGATTAAACGGTAGCGGGCGCTCATGTCTGAGCGCCCATTTTTTGCGACGCCATGGGCAAGGCGATCAGGCGGCGTCGGGTTGTGCCTCGACCAGGTTGCTTGCGGATGTCCTGTCATTGCGGACAATCGCGATCTGACGTGGCTTGAGGGCCTCGGGCAATTCGCGGGCCAGATCGATGTGCAACATCCCGTCAGCATGGCGCGCGCCGCTCACCCGGACATGATCGGCCAGATGGAAACGCCGCTCGAAGGCGCGGGTGGCGATACCGCGATGCAGATATTCACGGGCGCTGTCATCGTCGTTGGACCGACCCGCGACGACAAGGGCGTTTTCCTTGACCTCGACACTCAGATCATCAGCGGCGAATCCGGCGACGGCGATCGAGATGCGGTAAGCATTCTCGGCGGTCTTTTCGATATTGTAGGGGGGGTAGCTTGGGGCCTGCAGATCAGCAGACAGGACACGATCCAGCATATCGGCCATACGGTCAAAGCCGATGGACGCGCGGTAAAGCGGGGTGGGGTCAAAACGACGCATGAGCATCCTCCTTTGCGAAGCGATACAAGGGTTTGCGCGCCTTCCTTGATGTGGACAGGCGCTTTTTCGGGTGTGTTCAGGTCCACAACGGCCCCTGAACAGGTCAGATCTGGGAAGGGGGATCGGGGCTTTCAAGAGCCCTGTGCGCCGAGAGTAACGCGTTTGTGATCAGGGCCGCATGAAGCGCGCACCACCGCCCGCGCTCATGCTGCGGGGCTGGTCGGATTGGGCGGCAGGTTGCACAAACCGGCGGTCGCGCGCATCAAGGGCGGCGCGCAATTCATCCAGACGCGGCCCGAGGGACACGCCCAGCGACACGTCACGCGAGACGCCGCCCACTGTCCCTGTGCCCATGGCAGAGACCACCGAGACAATATGCGGCCTGCCCTGTGTCAGACCGAAAACCGGCGCGCCAGAGGCCCCGAAATCGACCGAACAGGTCATCATCAGAACGCCGGTGCGGTCGCGGTCGAGCACCTGGCAGCGTTCCTGCAGGGCCGGTGCTTCCAGCCGCCCGCGCGCATAGGACACCACGCCCACCTGATCGCCGCTGCGCGGTTCGGAATAGACCGCGAAGGGCACCACGCCCATGTTGCGAATCGGATGTGTGAGTTCGAGAAGGGCCAGATCATGCGAGACATTCTCAAGCCCGGTGCCGCCATCGGGGTTGTAGCGCGGATGCACCACGGACCGGATCACCCGCCCTTCGGCGGCCGCTCGGCCACCGCGAAACCCCGCGCGGAACAGCAGCTCCGAATCCGTGGCGCGCGCGCCGGTGTCCTTGTCGAACAGGCAATGCGCGGCGGTCAGAACCAGCTTTTCCGAGATCAGCGCGCCGGTGCAATGGCCGCGCGTGCCGATATCGATCCGCCCTACCGCTTCCCAGCCCTGCACTTGCAGGCCAGATTCGAGCATGGTCAGCGGTTGGTCTTGCGCCACCAGCGGGGTGGACAGTCCAAGCATCAGACCAAGGGCGATCACAGCGCGCGGGAACATGCATCTCTCCATCTTGCCACAATGTCCGGTTAGCGCGGCACTATGGCATCAACATGGCATGTCAGCGCAGAATTGGCACCCCTGTATATTCGGCATCGAGCGCGCGCGGGCGCGGCCCGCCTGTGGCCCAGTCCAGCAATTCGACCGTATGCACGACCGGGATTTCGGTCCCTGACCCGATCTGCATCATGCACCCGATATTGCCCGCCGCGATCACATCGGGGGATTTTGCCTCCAATGTCTCGACCTTGCGCGCTTTCAACTGTTTCGAGATTTCGGGCTGCATCAGGTTATAGGTGCCCGCTGACCCGCAGCACAGATGGCTATCTTTCGGCTCCACCACCTCAAACCCTGCGCGCTTGAGCAGATCCTTGGGATAGGTCTTGATCTGCTGGCCGTGCTGCAGCGAACAGGCGGCATGATAGGCGACCTTGAGGGGCTGTTTTTCGCCCTTCGGCAGATCGAGCTTCATCAGCACTTCGCTCACATCCATCGCGATACCGGCCACGGCCCTGGCTTCTTCGGCCAGTTTCTCATTGCGGAACATATGGCCGTAATCCTTGACCGTGGTTCCGCAGCCGCTGGTGTTGATGACGATGGCATCCAAACCCTGCCCCTGCATCTCGCGCGTCCAGGCGCGGATATTCTTCGCCGCCGTGGCGTGGCTCTCGGCCGTCTTGCCCATGTGATGGGTCAGCGCACCGCAACAGCCCTGCCCTTCGGCAATCACAACTTCCGCCCCCAGACGGGTGAGCAGCCGGATCGTCGCGTCATTGATATCGGTGTTCAGTGCGCGCTGTGCGCAGCCCGTCATCAGCGCCACCCGCATCTTGCGCGGACCTTGCGCTGGGAACACTTGCGGATCATCATTGCGGCTGACGGGCGGGATCTGTTTCGGGGCCATTTCCAGCATGGCGCGCAGCCGCGCATCGGGCATGAGGCGCGCAAAGGGCCGCCCGATCTTCGCGCCCAGAAGCGCCAGACGGAACCGCGTTGGATAGGGCAGGATCTGCGCCAGCGTCCAGCGCAACACGCGCTCGAACAGGGGCCGCTTGTAGGTCGCCTCAATATATTCGCGCGCGTGATCGACCAGATGCATGTAATGCACGCTTGATGGACAGGTCGTCATGCAGGCCAGGCAGGACAGGCAGCGGTCGATATGCTTGACGGTCTGCGCATCCGCCGGGCGGCCCTTTTCGAGCATGTCCTTGATCAGATAGATGCGCCCGCGCGGGCTGTCCAACTCATCGCCCAGCACCTGATAGGTCGGGCATGTGGCTGTGCAGAAGCCGCAATGCACGCAGGTGCGCAGGATTTCGTTCGAGCGCGCGGTGGCGGCGTCCTTGAGCTGGGCTTCAGAGAAATGTGTCTGCATGTCGCTTATCCCATCAATCCGGGGTTCAGAATGCCGCGCGGGTCAAATTTCGCCCGCAGCCCTGCGCTGAGTGCGGCCACCGGGGCCGCTTCCGGCTGGAACACCGGCAGCGCGGCGCGCGTGGCCTCTGATGCGCGGATCAGTGTTGCGTGACCTTGATATGTGCCGAGCCGCGCGCGCAGGTCAGTGCCCTCGGGCACAAGCGCCCAGATCAGCCCGCCGCCCCAATCCAGAAGCACCGGGCAGCCCATCTTCGCCACCAGATCGGGCGCGGCAGAGGGTCGCGTCGAAATCCGCCAGACATCCCCTGCCCGCCCCGCGAACTCGGTCACATCGCGGATACCGGCCCAAAGATCGCGGCTGGCCTCTGCTTCCAGGACCGCCCAATCCCCGCCAAGCGCTTCTTGCAATGCGCGCTGACGGTAGCGCACCTGCTCAGCAAAACCCTCGATCCTGAGCGCCACACGCCCCGCCGCATCGCGGGCGGCACCATTGACCTCATAGGGTGTGCCAAGGGCGCGGCTCATCAGATCGACAGCGTCGGCGACAGACAGCGCGTCGGAAACAAGCGTCGCCTGGGTTTCCGGCACGGGCAACAGCTTGAAGGAACATTCGCTCAAGACCCCCAGCGTACCCCAGCTTCCTGCCAGCAGCTTGACCAGATCATAGCCGGTGACATTCTTCATCACGCGCCCACCGTTCTTGATGACCACCCCGGCCCCGTCCACAAACCGCACTCCGATGAGACTGTCGCGACAGGCCCCGACCTGCACCCGGCGCGGGCCAGAGGCATTGGCCGCGACCATGCCGCCCACCGTCGGCATCCCCTCGCGCCGCAAGAGCGCGCGCATATCCGCAGGCTCGAACGGCAGGCGCTGGCCCTCCGCGGCAAGCGCGGCCTCGACCCCGGCCAGCGGCGTTCCGGCCTGCACGACCAGCGTCAGCGCGCCGGGTTCATAGAGCGTGATCCCCTGCATCCCGGCTGTTTCAAGCACTTCGCCCGCGACTGGCTTGCCGATCTCGCGTGTGCGCCCGCCTGCGATCCGCACCGGCCCCTGCGCCGCGCGGATCATGTCGGACAATTCAGCTTCACTGGCAGGGCGCATGGGCGACCCTCCTCTTTCTTATCCTGATTTCAGTCTTGCCCAAATATCCTGGGGGTGAATGGGCCAAAGGCCCAGAGGGGGCAAAGCCCCCTTTACGCCGCCCGCCGCTGCGCACTAGCGCCGAGCGGAAAGACCTTGGCGGGATTGAGCAGCCAGCGCGGGTCGAACACGTCCTTGACGCGCATCTGCGCCTCCAGATCGGCCTCCGTGAACTGCACCGACATCAGATCACGCTTCTCGATCCCCACCCCATGCTCGCCGGTCAGACAGCCTCCAACTTCGACGCAGAGCGTCAGGATCGCCGCGCCGAAAGCCTCGCATTTTTCCAGATCGCCGGGCTTGTTGGCATCAAACAGGATCAGCGGGTGCATGTTGCCATCGCCCGCATGAAACACATTGGCCACATCCAGCCCGTATTCCTTCGACATCTCGCCAATCCTGCGCAGCACGAAGGGCAGCGACGAGACCGGAATCGTGCCATCAAGGCACATATAATCATTGATCTGCCCCATCGCGCCAAAGGCCGATTTGCGCCCGAGCCAGATTTTCTTGCTCTCCTCCTCGGACTGGCTTTCGCGCAGCTCGACCGGGTTGTGGCGGCGCGCGATCTGGCTGATCAGGCCCAACTGCTCATTGATCTCGGCCTCGGACCCCTCGACCTCGACGATCAGCAGCGCCTCGCAATCAGGATAACCCGCCTTGGCGAAATCCTCGCAGGCGCGGATGCAGGGGCGGTCCATGAATTCGATTGCCACAGGCAGAACGCCCGCCTTGATGATATCCGACACGCAAGCGCCCGCAACTTCATTGCTGTCAAAGGCGATCAGCACCGGGCGCGCGCCTTCGGGCTTGGGCAGGATGCGCAAGGTGGCTTCCGTCACAACGCCAAGCTGGCCTTCGGAGCCGCAGATCACACCCAACAGGTCATAGCCTGCCGCGTCCGCATGCGCGCCACCGATCTGGACGATGGTGCCGTCCATCTGCACCATCGTCACGCCCAGCAGATTGTTGGTCGTCACCCCGTATTTCAGGCAATGCGCGCCACCTGAATTCATTGCGATATTGCCTGCAATCGCACAGGCCAACTGGCTGGAGGGGTCGGGCGCATAGAAGAACCCGTCGCTTTCCACTTCGCCCGTGACCGAGAGATTGGTCATGCCGGTCTGCACCCGGATAATACGGTCGGCATAATTTACTTCCAGCACGTCGCGCAGACGCGCGACGCCCAGAATGATGCTGTCCTCGGTCGGCAGCGAGCCGCCCGCAAGCGATGTGCCTGCCCCGCGCGGGACGACCTTGACGCCTTCCTCATGGCAGATCCGCAGGATGGTCGATACCTCCTCGGTCGAGGAAGGCAGCGTCACAGCCATGGGAATGCAGCGATAGACGGTCAGCGCGTCGCATTCATAGGCACGACATTCGGCTTCTTCCGTGATCAGGGCAGCAGGCGGCAATTCGGCGGCCAATCGCGTGATGATCCGGTCGCGTTTCGTCAAGATCGCCGCATTGGGTATCGGCATTTCCATTCTGTGACCCTCCCTGATCGCGAATTTGGTAAAATAATATTACCAATTTTGACAAAAGCAAGTGTTTTGTCGTTACGACGAGACTCCGGGCAGAAAAAAGCGCGCCCGGCAATGT
>JAFIEL010000070.1 GCA_020832585.1 Natronohydrobacter sp.
CGGTAAATGCGACAGCCCCGGCATCTAGCAAAAAGCCGATTTCCGCCATTTCGCGCCCTTCGCGCCCGCGCGTGAGTGCCGCCATGCAGCGGATATTGACCGGCGTGCGCGATCCCGCACGACGCGAGACATATTCCAGCACCTCTGGCGTATCGATGGCCGGGTCCGTATCCGGGCGCAGGATGATCGTCGTGACACCCCCGCGCGCCGCAGCATGCCCGGCGCTGCGCAGCGATTCGCGATGCTGCGCACCCGGCTCGCCCACCTGCACGCCCATGTCGACAATGCCGGGCGCAAGGCATTTGCCCGTGCAGTCAATGACCTGCGCACCATCAGGGCAAGGGCCGTCAATCGCCGTGATCTGCCCGTCCTCGACCGTCAGGCTGCCCAAGCGCGCGCTCCCGGCTTCGGGGTCGATCAGGCGGGCATTGTGGAACCAGAGCGTCATGAGCACATCCTCAGCGGGTCAGAGTGTCGCGGATCAGTCGGGCGACTGCAGGCGCATTGGGCAGATGTTGCAGCCAGACACGGCGCGTGTCGGTCTGCAGGGAAATGCTGGTCAGCCAGACCCGGATTCGTCGGATCTGATGCAGCTCGATGATATCATCCTCGGCCAGAATCAGGCGGCGATCCGTCAGGGTATAAGCGGGGCGTGCGCCGAAAATACGCTGGATCAGCAAGGGTCCGACCAGAAACAAAAACGTCGTGAACATGCCCGAACCCAGCCCGGACAATTCGCGACCAATCCCGCCATCAAGCGCCATCTTCAGCACGACGGCCAGCATCAACCCGAATGTGGCCAGCAGACCATCAGTCAGCAGTTGCACCTGCCGATCCTGCACGATCACGGCCCGTACACCTTCGCCGGGTTGCAATGTGACATCAGCGGGCAAAAGCGGCATCAGGCCCCCTTGCGCTTGGCGCGCTTGTCACGCGCCGCAAGGATTTCACCCACCACCGCCTCTGCATTGGCAACATGCTTGATCAGGTGCTTGTCGCCTGATTTCGTGATGATCTGAATATCCCCGAACAGCCGTCGCACGGTTTCCAGTTCCAGCAGATAGGCCTCGCGCCCGCCGGGGCCCACAAGGCGCATGTTGCTCAGCACCCATTGAAACCGCATCTGTTCGGAATAAAGCCACGCCCCGCGCGCCCCAAGCGCCAGCACAGCGCCCAGCGACCCGATGGCGACATGATCAGAGCCGATCACCATCAGAACCACACCGGCCCCCACCATCCCCAGAAGTGCCATCACCCCGTGATCCCGCCAGAACACACCCTTGTCGGCGCGAATTTCACGCAGCTTCTTTTCACCGGACTCGGCCGTGAAAACTGTCTCATCCAGTCGGGATTTGCGGATTTCCTCAGCCATGCGCTGCCTCCCGCAACCGCTCGCGCTCGCGCCTTGCGCGCAGATTGCGCGCCAGCAGGTCCATGCAGGCCATGCGCACCGCAACCCCCATTTCGACCTGTTCCTGAATCACCGAGCGGTTGATGTCATCGGCAATCGCGCCGTCAATCTCGACGCCCCGGTTCATCGGACCCGGATGCATGACGATGGCATCATCCTTGGCATGGGCCAGCTTCTCGGCATCCAGCCCGTAACGGTGGAAATATTCGCGCTCTGACGGCACGAAGCCGCCATCCATCCGCTCGCGCTGCAGCCGCAGCATCATCACCACATCTGCCCCTTCCAGACCCGCGCGCATGTCGTCAAAGACCTCGACACCGAATTCCTCGACCCCCTTGGGCATCAGCGTGGGCGGCCCCACCAGCCGCACGCGGTTTTCCATCTTGCCCAGCAGGATCAGATTCGAGCGTGCGACGCGACTATGTGCAATATCCCCGCAAATCGCGATGGACAGACGGTGCAGCCGCCCTTTCTTGCGCCGGATGGTCAGCGCATCCAACAGCGCCTGAGTCGGATGCTCATGCTTGCCGTCGCCTGCATTCAGAACCGCGCAATTCACCTTCTCGGCCAGCAGGTTGACCGCTCCCGAACTACCATGCCGCACGACCAGCAAATCCGGGTGCATGGCGTTCAGCGTCAGTGCCGTGTCAATCAGCGTCTCGCCCTTCTTCACACTCGACTGCGCCATGGACATATTCATCACATCTGCGCCAAGCCGCTTGCCTGCCAGTTCGAAACTGGCCTGCGTGCGGGTCGAATTCTCGAAGAACATGTTGATCTGCGTCATGCCTTCCAACGCGCGCGCATGTTTTTCGGCGGAACGGTTCAGCGCGACATAATCCTCGGCCAGATCAAGGATCGTGGTGATCTCGGACGGGTGCAGAGGTTCGATGCCCAGAAGGTGAGTCTGTGAAAAAGCCATGCGTCCCCCGCGATGCGCGTCCTGCGCTGTTATAGAAACCGCGCCTTGCGACGACAAGGCCGCTTTACCCTGACCGGGCGGCAGATTACCTTGCGCGCATGAACCTTCAGTCCGGGTGGCAGTCAGAGTTTGAGATAGCGCGCGCCTGCCTTGAATGGCAGGTCGAAATGGGCGTGGATGAAGCGATCTGTGATGCCCCGATTGACCGCTATGCACTCGATCCTGCCCCTGCGGCGAAAACCCCGGCCAAAGCTGCGGCGGACCCACCTGCACCCACAGCGGAAATCGACCCGGTTGCCGATGCTGAATCCCTGGCCGCCACAGCACATGATCTTGACTCCCTTGCGGCCGCGCTGGCCGACTATTCCCATTGCGAATTGAAACTCGGCGCGCGCAATCTGGTATTTTCCGATGGCCGCGCCGGGGCCCGCGTCATGATCGTGGGCGAGGCGCCGGGACGCGAGGAAGACTTGCGCGGACGGCCCTTCGTGGGCGAGGCGGGCCAGTTGCTCGACCGCATGTTCGCCGCCATCGACATGGCGCGCGACCATCCCGACATTGCTCGCGCGCTTTATATCACCAATATCCTGCCCTGGCGTCCGCCACAGAACCGAGATCCCAGCCCTGAAGAGCGCGCCATGATGCGCCCTTTCGTGCTGCGCCATATCGAATTGGCCGCGCCCGATATTCTGGTGCTGATGGGGCGCATCTCCGCCTCGACCCTTCTTGGCACCAATGACGGGATCACGAAAATCCGCGGCCAATGGCGCGACGTGGCAGGGCGGCCCGCGCTGCCGATGCTGCACCCGGCCTATCTGCTGCGCAACCCGGCCGCAAAGCGCGAAGCATGGGCCGATCTGCTGGATTTGCAGGCAAGACTGAGGACCACTCAATGAGCCGCATCGACGACACCAAACCCTTCATGCCTGTGCGCTTTGCCGTGCTGACCGTGTCAGACACGCGCGATATGGCAAACGACAAATCCGGCGACACGCTTGCGGGCCGGATCGAGAGCGCAGGCCACATCCTCGCGGCCCGCGGCATCGTCCAAGACGAGCGCGACCAGATCGCAGCGCAGTTGCGGGCATGGTGCGCGGATCCCGGCATTGACGCAATCCTGACCACAGGCGGCACCGGTCTGACCGGGCGGGATGTGACGGTAGAGGCGCATCGCGACGTCTATGAAAAGGAAATCGAGGCTTTTGGCACGGTGTTCACGATTGTCTCGATGCAGAAGATCGGCACCTCTGCCATCCAGTCACGCGCCTGTGCGGGTGTGGCCCTGGGCACCTATCTTTTCGCTCTGCCCGGCTCGCCCGGTGCGTGCAAGGATGCCTGGGATGAGATATTGTCGCTGCAATTCGACTACCGTCACCGGCCCTGCAACTTTGTCGAGATTTTTCCGCGTCTCGACGAGCATTTGCGACGGAAGTAACGCGCTCTTGCGTTAGAGGTGATTGAACTGAAGCCGCAGATGCGGCGTATTTCCTTTTGCGCGCCATTGCCCTGACTCGGAGTAGCCATGCGTTTCCTGACCCGCAGCCTGATCGCGCTGTTTCTTGTGGCCCTCTCCGTCGCGGCACTTGGCTATGCGGGCTATACGCTTGTCGGCGCGATCCAGTCACGCGCCGAAGCCCCCGCCAACAGGTCGCAGGCCGGGCGCGAGCGCGTGTTCACAGTGCGCGCCCTGACCGTGACAGCGGGCGATGTGACGCCAGTTCTTGCGGCCTTTGGCGAAGTGCGCACGCGTCGGTCGCTGGAATTGCGCGCCCCTGTTGGTGGACAGGTGCTTGAAGTCGCACCCGGTTTCGAGGACGGCGCGCCGGTAGAGCAAGGCCAGTTTCTGTTTCGGATCGATCCTGCCGATGCGGAAGCGGCCCTAGCGCTTGCGCGGTCGGACACGACGCGGGCCGAAGGGGAACTGCGCGACGCCGAGCGGGCGCTGAGCCTGGCCGCCGAAGATGTCGCAGCCGCGCAGGCCCAGCTTGACCTGCGCCTGCGCGCACTGGAGCGCCGTCAGGATCTGGCAACGCGCGGGGTATCGACCGAAGCCGCACTGGAGGAGGCAGAACTGGCCGCCGCCTCTGCGCGTCAGGCGCTGGTCGGGCGCAGGCAGGCCGAAGCGCAGGCAGAGGCACGGCGCGATCAGGCGCTCACAGCACTTGAACGTCAGGCGATTTCCCTGTCCGAGGCCGAACGCAGGCTGGCGGATACTCGCGTCTATGCCAGCTTCTCCGGCACATTGGCGGATGTGTCCATCAGCGAGGGACGGCTCGTCAACACCAACGAAGAATTGGGCCGCATCATCGACCCCGAAACGCTGGAAGTTTCGGTCCGGGTCTCGACCGCGCAATATCTGCGCCTGCTCGACGAAAGCGGCGCGCTGCGCGACACGGATGCCGAAATCGCACTCGAAGTCGCCGGGTTCGAAATCACCTCGCCCGGTCGTCTGGTGCGCGCCTCGGCCACTGTCGAACAGGGGCAGAGTGGTCGGCGCCTTTTCGTCGATCTGCTTGCCCCGCGTGGGTTCCGCCCCGGTGATTTCGTGACGGTGCGTCTGCAGGAACCGGCGCTGAGCGGCGTGGCGCTGCTGCCCTCCATGGCAGTCACGCCCGCAGGCACAGTGCTGGCGATCACTGCCGAAAACCGGCTGGAGGCCATCGCGGTCACAGTCCTGCGCAGGCAGGGCGACAGCGTGATCGTCGAGGCCAGCGCGATCGAGGGGCGCGAGATCGTGCGCGAGATCGGGCCGTCCTTGGGCGCAGGGATTGCGGTGCGCCCGCAGCGCGAGACCGCCACAGGCGAAGTCCTTGCCGAAGAACCCGAAATGGTGGAGCTTGACCCTGAACGCCGCGCCCGGCTGATCGCGCAGGTCGAAGGCAACACGCGCATGCCAGCCGAGATCCGCGCAAGGATGCTCGCGCAACTCTCCGAAGCATCCGTGCCCGCTGCGACTGTCGAGCGGCTGGAAAACGGCGGTGGACGCCCGCAGGGCGGGGGCTGAACGATGGACGCCCTCCGCACGTCGCGCAAGCGCCTCTCGGTGCAGGCATTGGGCCTGTTTCGCTATTTCACCCGGCACAAGACAGCGGCCAATCTTCTGCTTGTCGTGATGCTGGTGGCGGGGCTTGCCGCCATTCCGCAGATGCGCGCGCAGTTTTTCCCCGATGTGGTGGTGGACAATATCACGGTCGATATCCGCTGGTCAGGGGCAGGTGCCGAAGACGTTGATCGCGGCATCGTGCAGATTGTCGGACCCGCGCTTCAGGCCGTAGAGGGGGTGACAAAGGTCACGGCCCAGTCGCGCGAAGGGCGCGCGAGTGTCTCGCTTGAGTTTGAAACCGGCTGGGACATGGCGCGCGCCAGCAACGATGTGCAGGATCTGATCGCCAGCGTCAGCACCCTTCCCGAAGATGCGGATGACCCGGTGGTGCGCCGCTCGAACTGGGGCGACCGGGTGACGAATGTGGTCGTGACAGGCCCGGTCGCCGTGGAACAACTGGCGCGTTTCGCGGATGAATTCGCAGCCCGGCTCTACAATGACGGGATCACACGCACCACGATCCGCGGCGTTGCCAGTGCCGAAGTCATGGTCGAAGTGCCGACCCGGAACCTGATCGAACATGATCTGAGCATGGCAGATATCGCCCAGGCGATCCGCGCGACTGTCAATACCGATCCTTCGGGCGAGGTGTCATCAGGCCTGTCGCGGGTGCGCACCGGCACCGAACGGCGCAACGCCGAAGATGTGGCCCAGATCGCCCTGCGCACGCGGGCAGATGGGTCGGTTCTGCGTGTGGGCGATGTGGCCCTGATCAGCGAAGGGGGGATCGACCGCGATCGTGCCTTCTGGGTAGGGGATGATCCTGCGATCACCTTGCGCGTGGACCGTTCCGAGCGCGGTGATGCCATTGCGATACAGGCGCGGGTGCAGGAACTGGCGGATGCCATGAACCTGACCCTGCCCGAAGGCACACGAATCGAGCTGGTCTCGACACGGGCCGAATTCATCTCGGGGCGTATCGCGATCCTGGTCAAGAACGGGTTGATGGGGCTGGGGCTGGTCGTGGTGCTGCTGTTTTTCTTCCTCAACGCCCGCACGGCCTTTTGGGTGGCGGCGGGAATACCGGCGGCAATGCTCACAGCGATTGCAGTCATGTATCTGATGGGGCTGAGCTTCAACATGATCTCGCTTTTTGCGCTGATCATCACGCTGGGCATTGTCGTGGATGACGCCATCGTGGTCGGCGAACACGCCGATTACCGCGCGCGCGAACTGGGCGAATCCCCGCCAGAGGCTGCCGAGAACGCCGCGACCCGCATGGCACAGCCGGTTTTTGCCGCGACCATCACCACCATAATCGCATTCGGCGCGCTGATCCTGATCGGTGGTCGGTTCGGCACGCTGATCGCAGATATTCCGCTGACCGTCATTGCGGTTCTGGTCGCATCTCTGGTCGAATGCTTCCTGATCCTGCCCAATCACATGTATCACGCCATCGCCAGCGGTATGAAGGAACGCTGGTATGACTGGCCCTCGCGTCAGGTGAACCGGGGGTTCCGGTGGGTGCGCGAATATCTGTTCCGCCCACTCATGGTCTTTGTCGTCGCCGCGCGCTACCCGGTGCTGGCCGGGCTGATTGCCCTGTTGACCGTTCAGGCCGCGACCATATTGCGCGGCGATCTGCCGTTCCGGTTTTTCAATTCGCCCGAACAAGGCTCGATCACGGGCAATATCGTGATGACGGATGGCGCCACCCGCGACGACACAGTGGCCATGCTGCGCGAATTGCACCGCGCGACCGAAGCTCTGGGCGCGCGGATCGAAGCAGAAAGCGGGACCAACCCGGTGCTTTTTGCCATGACGGAACTCGGGGGGCATTCGGGACGCGCGCTTGCATCGGCGGAAAACAAGAACGGTGATCTGCTTGGGTCCATCTCGATCGATCTTGTGGATGCTGATTCCCGTACTCTGTCCTCTTTTGCCTTCGCCTCTGCCCTGCAGGACGAGGTGCAGCCGCATCCACGGCTTGAAGAATTCAGCTTCCGCTCCTGGGGGCAGGGGCCGGGTGGCGACTCGCTCTCGGTCGATCTGACGGGCGGTGATGCCGAGACCCTGAAAGCTGCGTCAGAAGCCCTGCGCGCCGCCCTTGTGCCCTTCCCTGAAATCACCGGGCTGGAAGACAACCTGCCCTATGACAAGCAGGAATTGCTCCTGCAACTGACCCCGCAAGGGCAGGCGCTGGGCTTCACGGTCGAAACCCTGTCGCGCGACCTGCGCAACCGGCTTTCAGGGATTGAGGCGGCGACCTTCCCTGACGGATTGCGCACCGGGCGTATCCGGGTGGAAGTGCCCGCGTCAGAGCGCGCGGCGGATTTCCTTGATGCCATGATGATGCGCACCGGGTCGGGCAGCTATGTCCCGCTGGGCGATGTGGTCTCGGTCAGCGAGCGACAGGGGTTTTCGACCATCCGGCGCGAGAACGGCACACGCGTCGTGACAGTCGCGGGTGATCTGTCCGAGGATGATCCGGCTCAGGCGCGCGAGATCACGCGGCTTCTGACCGAGCGCATCCTGCCGGAACTGGAAGCGGATTTCGGGATCACCACCCGCCTGTCCGGGCAGGCCGAACAGGAACGCGAGTTCATGTCTGATGCGGCCATAGGAATCGGTCTGTGCCTGATCCTGATCTATCTCACGCTCGCCTGGGTTTTCTCAAGCTGGCTCAGGCCGCTCGTGGTGATGTCGGTCATCCCTTTCGGCCTGATCGGTGTGATTTACGGCCATATGAGCTGGGGCATGGCGATGTCGATGTTCTCGATTGTCGGCATGATCGGCATGGCCGGGATCATCATCAACGATTCCATCGTGCTGGTCACCACGGTTGATCAATATGCCCGTGACCGGGGCTTGATCCCGTCGATCATCGATGCGGCATGTGACCGGTTGCGGCCGGTCCTGCTGACCACGCTGACCACCGTTCTGGGCCTGGCTCCCCTTCTGTTCGAAGGCTCGACCCAGGCCGAATTCCTGAAGCCCACGGTCGTCACTCTGGTCTATGGGCTGGGCTTTGGCATGGTCATCGTGCTTTTGCTGGTTCCTGCGGTATTGGCCATAGGACATGACATGCGCCGTCAAATGACCTCGCTGCGCCGCGCGCTGAGCCAACCGATGGGGGGTGTGCTTGCGCTGCCGCTTCTGGCCGCGCTGGTTCTGGCGCTCTGGTTCGCAGCGACAATGGGGGCCGTGGCCTTGGGCGGGGCATTGCCATCGCTCCTTGCACCTTTGGCCACACAGGACACAGCCATAGGCGCGGCTCTGGTGTTGTTCATCGGTGGCGCGGCTCTTGGGCTGTTGCTGGTATGGCTGCTTGGCGCTGTCGGGCTCTGGCTGTCATGGCGCCGCGCCGCTCAGTCAGAGATCGCGCAACCCTGATGCTGAACCGTTCCGCGGTCACTGATCACGCTCAGGCGCACGCTTGACCGATCAATCGCCGTTGCGCCATTTGCCCGGATCAGACCGTGGCCTGTCAGAATGTCACCGGCGCGCGCGCTGGGCAGGACGCGGGTGGCATGGCCGGGCAGTTCCACCAGAAGAAACTCGCGCGTGCCCGAAGGGGGCATCTGCAGAGATGCGGTCAGGCGCATGCCCTTCTTTTCGGGTGTTATCGTGCATTCGACAGATCGCAACCCCGCCGCGCGTGCCGTTCCGGGGCGGCTGTCCAAGGCGGCTGCGATCAGTGTGTCATGAACGCCCGCGCCATTCAGATCAAGCTGCAGCGCCAGATCCACCGGAATACAGATATCATTGCACACGCCAACGCTCAGGACAGCGTCGAGGGTCACGGGCTCTCCATGTCGGGACGGCGTGATCTCGATCGGCAGGACAACTTCACCCGAATAGCCGATGCTGGCAAAGCCTGCCTTGATGTAAAGCCGTGGTTCAGGCCACAGGATGCGCGCCCCTGCAACATTGCTAGATGCGGACCAGTCAAGGGTCGGGACCAGCCCGCTTTCACCGGGATGGCGCCAATATGTCATCCAGTCCGGTGACAAGCGCAGGTGCAGCGCGGCGATATGCGCACCGGTCTCTGATTTCCAGCCAGGGCGCACCTGCGCCGTCACGATGTCCGCGACGCGTGGTGACTGGCTCAGCGCCGCAGCCGGGGCCAGAAGAATACCAAGAACAAGGGCGAGTCGAAAAAAGGTCATGATGTCTACATTCCGCGCAAGCGCCCGATTGGAAAGTCACAAGGCCGCGACCTGTCCATCCTGTGACAGCTTCCTGCAGTAATGTCTGTAAACGCCCCCTTGGCAAGATCAAACAGGCCGGGCATGGTGAAGCCTCGCGCAAAGGCTGGACACTGATGGACCATCTGACCGGAAAACTTCTTGTTGCGATGCCAACCATGCCCGATCCACGATTCGCGCATTCAGTCGTGCTGCTCTGCTCGCATTCCAGTGACGGCGCGATGGGGATTATCGTCAACAAGCCCCTGCCGGATTTGACGCTCAGGACCTTGCTCGACAATCTGGACCTGCCAGTTGCGCAGGGCGGCGCGGGTCTGGGAAACCCGGTCGAGGTCGTGCCCATCCATTTCGGCGGCCCGGTCGAGACATCACGCGGTTTCGTGCTCCACTCGTCGGATTTCTTCAGCGCCGAAGCCAGTCTGCAAGTGCTGGACGGTGTGGTGCTCAGCACCTCGGTCGAAATCCTGTCAGCACTCGCGCGGGGGCATGGCCCGGCGGATGTGCTGATTGCGCTGGGCTATGCAGGCTGGGGGCCGGGGCAACTGGAAAGC
Source organism: Natronohydrobacter sp. (assembly GCA_020832585.1). Classification (GTDB taxonomy): domain Bacteria; phylum Pseudomonadota; class Alphaproteobacteria; order Rhodobacterales; family Rhodobacteraceae; genus Roseinatronobacter. The sequence goes on from JAFIEL010000070.1 coordinate 10,136, forward strand.
GAGATTCAGGCAGGCGGCTGGCTGATCGCCGACGCCGCGCCTCACCTTCTTTTCCGGCTGGAAACAGAGGCCAAATGGCTGTCCGCCCTGAAAAACCTTGGCATTGATCCGCGCCACCTGTCCGGCGTCACCGGTCACGCCTGATCGTCGATCCCGACCAGGGCCGCGGCGAATTCCTCGGGGTCAAAGGCCTGCAGATCGTCGATCTGTTCGCCCACGCCAATAGCATGGATCGGCAGGCCGAAACGGTCCGCCAGTGCCACCAGCACACCGCCGCGCGCTGTGCCGTCAAGCTTGGTCATCACCAGCCCGGACACATCGGCCAGCTTGCGGAAAATCTCGACCTGACTGAGTGCGTTTTGTCCGGTCGTCGCATCCAGCACCAGAAGCGTGTTATGGGGTGCCTCCGGGTCCAGCTTTCGCAACACGCGCAGGATCTTGGCCAGTTCCTCCATCAGATCGGCCCGGTTCTGCAAGCGCCCGGCCGTGTCGATCATCAAGAGATCGACCCCTTCCGCCTTGGCGCGTGCCAGCGCATCATAGGCGAGCGAGGCCGGATCCGACCCTTCGGGCGCGGTCATGACCGGCACGCCCGCGCGTTGCCCCCAGACCTGCAACTGCTCGACCGCTGCTGCGCGGAACGTATCGCCCGCTGCGATCATCACCGACTTGCCCGCCGCGCGGAACTGGCTGGCCAGCTTGCCGATGGTTGTGGTCTTGCCCGCGCCATTCACGCCCACGACCAGCACCACCTGCGGGCGCGCGGCGTAAAGCGGCAGCGGTTTGGCGACCGGCTCCATGATGCGGGCGATCTCGTCAGCGAGGGCCTGCTTGATCTCGCGCACGGACAGTTTCCGTCCAAACCGCCCCTCGGCCAGATTGGCGCTGACGCGCATGGCGGTTTCGACCCCCATATCGGCTTGGATCAGCAACTCCTCCAGGCTCTCCAGCATTTCGTCGTCCAGCACCCGGCGCGGGGCCTCGTCGCGTCCCAGCATGCGCCCCAGAATACCCGGCTTTGCAGGTGCGGCGGGTTCCGGGGTTTGCGGGCGCGATTCAGGTGCTGGCATCTCGGGGCGCGAAGGTGCTGGCGCGCGATCCTCGTCTGCGCCCTCATCGACCAGCGCCTCCAGCCCTTCGTCCAGTTTCGAGGACGAGCGGAACATGCGCTCTTTCAGTTTCTTGAAAAACGACATTGCCGGTCCCTTCTTGCGCTGTGGGTCCAGAGCTATCTCATGTGTGGCGCTTTGGAAAGCGCCCCGCGCGCGTCAATTTGTGCGACTGTCGCGCCTCATTTTGCGTGATATATGTTGCGCAGTCTGATGTTCCGAGGTGCCATGCCGCTCTTGCCCTTTGCCCTTGCTGCCGTGGTGCCTGTTGCGTTCCTGTCGATGGGCGCCCTGTTCGGGGGCGCGTGGGTGTGGGCAGCACTGCTCTATGTCTCGGTTTTCGCCTTTGTGGCGGATGAACTGATCGCACGGCCCACCACAGCCGCTGACCCGGACAAGACCGAACAGACCGCCAATGCGCTTTCGACAGGCATAGCGCTTGCGCATTTCTGGCTGATGGGTCTGGGTGTCGCGGCGGTGGCGGGGGTGACAGGGCTGGGCATCGCAGAGCAGATCGCAGCATTTATCGGCTTTGGTCTCTATTTCGGGCAGGTCAGCATCGCCAATGCGCATGAGTTGATCCATCGCAGCAACCGGCGGCTGTTCAACCTCGGCAAATGGGTGTTCATCTCGATGCTCTATGGCCATGTGACCACCTCGCACCGCCTGCTGCATCATGCGCATGTGGCCACCCCCAAAGACCCCAATTTCCCGCCCAAGGGCATGAGCTTCTACCGTTACCTGCCGCGCAGCATGGGGCAGAATTTCAAACAGGGCTACCGGATCGAACGGGCGCGCGCGTTGAAAACCGGGCGCACAAACCCCTATGTCAGCTATATCGGCGGGGCGTTAGGGCTTGTCGCCTTGGTTGCCGCTGCCTTCGGTCCTGCTGGCGTGGTGGCCTTCGCGGGTTTCGCGCTCTATGCGCAGTTCCAGCACGCCATGGTCGATTACCTGCAGCACTACGGGCTTGAACGGCGGCTGATGCCTGATGGACGATATGAACCGCAAGGGCCGCATCATAGCTGGAACAGCCCGCATTGGTTCACCTCGCTGATGACCGTGAATGTCACGCGCCATTCCGATCACCACGCCCATCCCGCCCGCGTCTATCCGGCGCTGCGGCTGAACCCCGACATGCCGGTTCTGCCGTATAGTTTACCAGCGATGGGTGTCATCGCCCTTGTGCCCGCGCTCTGGTTTCGCATGATGGACAGGCGCGCCGCGCGTGTGCTGCTACGCGCCCATGGAGAAATGACCAATGACGCCGTTTCGTAACTTTCTGGCTGGCATGAGCCTTGCTGTTCTGGCCATGCCGATCAGCGCCCAGACACCGATGAGTGCGGCCGAGTTCGAAGCTTATGTCACCGGGCGCACCCTGACATTCGGCTTCGAAGGCATGGCCTACGGGATCGAGGAGTTTCGCCCCGGTCGCCGCACGACATGGGCCTTCATGGGCGAGGAATGTCGCGAAGGTCGTTGGTTTGACCGCGACGAGCAGATCTGTTTCATCTATGACGATCTGCCGGAGGAAGAGCATTGCTGGATTTTCTGGCGCGGTGAAACCGGGCTCAGCGCCCGTTTTGTCGGGGACGGAAACGGCACGGAACTGTATGAGGTGCAACGCTCGACGCGCCCGCTTTTGTGTCCTGGCCCGGAAGTGGGGGTGTAGCGCGGGGGTTATCCTTTGACGCGGTCAAGCTGACTGACGGCCCATATCGCGGCCTCGGCCACGACAGCATCCGGGTCTTGTGTCAGCCCCTGCGCCACTTCCCCTAGCCGCGCGTCGCCCGAATTTCCAATCGCATAAAGGACATTGCGCACGAACCTGTTGCGCCCGATACGTTTGATCGGTGAGCCGGAAAACCGCGTGCGGAAACCCGCATCGTCCAGTTTCGCCAGTTCGGCCAGATCAGGGGCCACCATGCCGTCACGGGCCGCATATTTCACCTCGCGCGCCTCGACCGCGAATTTGTTCCACGGGCAGACGGCCAGGCAATCATCGCAGCCATAAATCCGGTTGCCCATCTTCGCGCGCAACTCCAGCGGCACGGTGCCATGATGCTCTATGGTTAGATAGGAGATGCAGCGCCGCGCATCCAGTTGGAACGGGGCCGGGAAAGCCTCGGTCGGGCAAATGTCCAGACAGGCGCGGCACGATCCGCAGTTTTCACGCGCGGGCGCATCGGGCGGCAGCTCAAGCGTGGTGAAGATCGCGCCCAGAAAAAACCAGTTGCCCAGATCGCGCGACAACAGATTCGTATGCTTGCCCTGCCAGCCCAGTCCGGCCGCGGCCGCCAGCGGTTTTTCCATCACCGGGGCCGTATCGACAAAAACCTTGATCTCGCCGCCCGCCTGCCCGATCAGCCATCGGCCCAAAGCCTTTAGCCGCTTTTTCACCACATCATGATAGTCGCGCCCCAGCGCATAGGCCGAGATCACGCCACGGTCGCGCAGCGCCAGCAGATCCAGCGGATTGTGTTCGGGCGTGTAGCTTTCGGCCAGCATGATGATGCTGCGCGCCTCGGGCCATAGCACTTGCGGATCGCCGCGCCATGCCATCCGCTCTTCCATCCAGCCCATCTGCCCATGCCGCCCCTCTGCCACGAACGCGGCCAGCCGTTCAGGGGCCTGCGGGATCGCATCGGGTCGGGTAATCGCGCAGGCGTCAAAGCCCAAGCCACGTGCCTGTGTCACCAGCGCAGATTTCAAATCAGCGGTCATGACCTGCACATGCGCCACTGCGCATCAGAAATCCAGATCCGCGTAATGCGCGGGCGGGGGCATACCCGGCAGCGTGTCAGCCAGCAATGTGCGGAAGGCCGGGCGCGACTTGATCTTGGCATACCATTCATGAA
>JAFIEL010000071.1 GCA_020832585.1 Natronohydrobacter sp.
TTGCCGCCGAGAAAGAGCTTGAGGCGCTTCTGAACGGTGAGGCTGACAGCAATGACACTTTCCTTGAGATCAATGCGGGCGCAGGCGGAACTGAAAGCTGCGACTGGGCGTCCATGCTGGCGCGGATGTATGTCCGCTGGGCCGAAAAGCGCGGCTATACGGTCGAGATGATGTCCGAGAGCGCAGGCGAGGAAGCGGGGATCCGTTCCGTGGCCTACAAGATCAGCGGCCATAATGCCTATGGCTGGCTGAAATCGGAATCCGGCGTGCATCGGCTGGTGCGCATCTCGCCTTATGACAGTTCGGCGCGCAGGCATACCTCGTTCAGCTCGGTCTGGGTCTATCCGGTGGTTGATGACAATATCGAAATCGAGATCAACCCGTCCGATATCCGCATCGATACCTACCGGTCGTCGGGTGCGGGTGGTCAGCATGTCAACACCACCGATTCGGCTGTGCGTATCACGCATATTCCGACCGGGATCGTGACGACATCGAGCCAGAAATCGCAGCACCAGAACCGCGAGATTGCGATGAATGCGCTGAAATCCAGGCTCTATGAGATGGAATTGCGCAAGCGCACCGAGGCCATCGAGGCCGCGCATGATGCCAAGGGCGATGCAGGCTGGGGCAATCAGATCCGGTCCTATGTGCTGCATCCCTATCAGATGGTGAAAGACCTGCGCACGGGGTTCGAGACATCCGATACCCAAGGCGTACTTGACGGCGCGCTGGACGGGCTGATGGCGGCGACGCTGGCCCGTGATGTGGCCGGAAAATCGCGCGCTGAAGCCACTGCGGGCGATTAAGCGCAGCTAACCCGGATGTGACCGCGATCCGCAGACCAGCGCGGCGGATTTTCTTGCGCGGCAGCATGTCGCAGGCTTACACTTCTGGCATTGCAGGTCAGAAGAGGAGTTTGTTGCATGTCCGATACCACGCTTCATTCATCCGGTGCGCAACCGGCCATCCCGCGCAGGCTTGAGATATCAGATTTGCGCGCGGCGCTGGCTGCAGGCGTTGCGGATTTCAAGGCAGCCCCGGTCTTTGGCCTGTTCTTCGCGCTGGTCTATGTGCTGGGCGGACTGGCGCTCTGGTTCGGGCTGGGGGCCGCCGGGCAGCCGGTCTGGTTCATCCCGATTGCCGCCGGTTTTCCGCTTCTCGCGCCTTTTGCCGCGATCGGGCTTTACGAGGTCAGCCGCCGGCGCGAGGCGGGCGAGCCCCTGTCCTGGGGGCCGGTGCTTGGTGCCTTGAAAGGGCGCGGTGATGGGCAGCTTGCGCTGATGGCGGTGGGCGTGCTGATCATTTTCGGCTTCTGGATCATTCTGGCGCGCGGTATTTTCGCGATCTTCATGGCGCAAAGCGGGATCGGGTTCGAGAGCCTTGGTCTGCTGATGTCAGGGAGCGGGATCGTGATGCTTCTGGTCGGAACGCTTGTCGGGGCGGTTGTTGCGCTGGTGCTGTTTTCAATCACTGTGATCAGCCTGCCGATGCTGCTGGAGCGCGAGGTGGATTTCGTCACGGCCATGATCACCAGCGTCGAGACCGTCCGCGCCAATCCGCAGGTCATGCTGCGTTGGGCGGCCTTGATCGCAGGTATCATGATTGTGGCCATGATCCCGGCCTTTCTTGGCCTGTTCATCGCGCTGCCTGTCCTTGGCCATGCGACATGGCATCTTTACCGGCGCGCCGTTTCAGACTGACCAAGCGGGGTTTCGCGCCCGAGAGTTTTGTCTCGGGCGCGAATTTCCTTGCGCGACTTTCCGTCGCAGCAGTATCCTTGCGGGCAGGGAACCGGAGGAAATCCAATGACTGATCAGATGACGAGCGCAGGGCAACTGCCGCCATCACCCATTCCAGAGCCGCAGAAGCTGTCCCGCGCCGATCTTGCTGACGTGCTGCGGGCCGGGCTGCGTGATTTCATGCGCGCGCCGATCTTCGGCATCGCCTTTTCGCTGGTCTATGTTCTGGGCGGGCTTGTGCTTTATGCGGTGTTTCTCGCCTCTGGGCAAAGCTGGTGGTTCATCCCCATCGCGGTCGGGTTTCCGCTGCTCGCGCCCTTTGCCGCGACTGGCCTGTATGAGGTCAGCCGCAGGCTGGAGCAGGATGAGCCGCTGAACTGGAGTGCCGTGGCAGGCTGCGTTCTGGCGCAAAGGGACCGGCAGGTGCCGTCGATGGCGATGGTCATCATGCTGGCCTTCATGTTCTGGGTCTTCGTGGCGCATACGATTTTCGCCCTGTTCTTCGGGCTGCGCCCCATCACGACATCAACGGCAGAGATGTTGCTGTCAGGGCCGGGGATGATGATGCTGCTGGTGGGTGGCACGATCGGCGGGGTCATGGCGGCGACGCTGTTCGCGCTGACAGTTGTGTCGCTGCCGTTGCTGCTGGATCGCGAGGTCGATTTCATCACGGCGATGATCACGTCCTTCAAGGTGGTGATGACCAATTTTCCGGTGATGGCGGTCTGGGCGGCGCTGATTGCGGTATTGCTGTTTGTGGGCATGTTGCCGCTGTTTCTGGGACTGTTTCTGGTCTTGCCGATTCTGGGTCATGCGACATGGCACCTCTATCGCAAGGCGCTTCCCTGATTCGCTGCGACACCTAGATTTCAGAACAGCAAGACCGATTCTCGCGCTCAGGTTGAATGGCGCTGGACGGGATAAACGCTGACTTGTGCCCTTGCGCTGATCGCTTTCGTCAATCCGCTGACAAACCAGATCTGCACACTCGGTTTGTTTCCAAATCGATGACAATGCTGCAGCTTTTTCGGCTGATTTCTCCTCTTGCGCCATGTTTTTGCCGCAAAGTAGAGGCAAAGCTTTGTACGTTAAGATATACTGAACGGTGACGGGCGGGTCTGCGCCAAGCAGGTTATGCAGTATTTGGATTTGGGATGGACGCAGCGTGATGCTGTCTTCATACGCGGTGGAAGGTGAACTGAGATGCCTTTGGTAACAATCAATGACCTCATCCTGACCCGGGGTTCCGGCATTACGACGGAAACCGAGGTGGGGACGACATTTACCTATGATGACAACCCGGATCTGTCCGAACTGAAAGATGTGCGCGACGGTCTGGTTTTCGAGACACCCGAGGGCACGTTCGGCAATCTCGTGCCCGTCGGTTCGACGGTCGAGATTGACGGAGTGACCTATACTCTGGTCGGCGTGCATGAATTCTGGGGCACCTATACCAAGATCGACCCGGAAACCGGCGATCTGTTCACGCAGCAGGGCCAGACAGTCGCCTTGACGCTTGAGGGACCGGATGGCGGCACCCTCAGCTTCGTGTCGCCGTCTGATACGTTCAATATTGACGATCCGTGGCAGCCCGGTGCGATTGTGAGCATCGAAGTTTCTTCTACGCCGGTCGATGAAGGGGTCGTCAGCCTGACGCCTGGAAGTGACGACAGCAAACTGAGCAATGACGACGATGTCGAGATTCCCTGCTTCGTTGCAGGCACGTTGATCGACACTGCCGAGGGGCGCAAAGCTGTTGAGACGCTCAAGGCGGGCGATCTGGTTCTGACGCGCGATCACGGCTACATGCCGCTGGTCTGGGCGGGGCAGCGCAGCATTGACGCGGCGGAACTGGCGGCGCAACCGGAATTCGCGTCGGTTCTGTTGCGCGCAGGCTCGCTTGGGCTGAACACGCCCGAAGTGGATACGCGCGTTTCTCCTGCCCACCGGGTTCTGATTTGCGGGCCGCGCGCGGAAATGCTGTTTGGCGAGAAGGAAGTGCTTGTTCCGGCAGGGCATCTGGTCGGACAGCCTGGCATCGAGCGCGACAACCGCCCGGTCAGCTATGTGCATATCCTGTTCGAATCACACCAGATCGTTCTCGGCGATGGCTTGTGGAGCGAGAGCTTCCAGCCGGCCGACCATTCGCTTGACGGTCTTGGCGCGGATCAGCGCGACGAGATTCTGGCGCTGTTCCCGGAGCTTGCCGACAAAGCAGGTCAGTCCGAATACAAAGCAGCGCGCATGACGCTCAAGGCGCATGAAGCACGATTGCTCTTCGCGGCCTGATTTCTCCTGAAAGATCATGAAATGCGCTCTGCCTTTGGCAGGGCGCTTTTCATTTTGGTCTGGGCCGATTTGTTCAAGCGCGAGGGCTGGACAGTCTGAGCCACTCAGGGCAATCTGACTTTAAAGAGGGAGTTTTCCATGCCAGCAGCACAGCGCCGCAGTATTCTTATTACCATTTTCGGAATTGTCGGGCTTTTCTGGTTTGCCTTCCATGCCGTTGAATATGTTTATGCGCGCTATGATGCCCTGTCGGGCTATCTGCCTTTGCCTGCACCCATGGGTCTTGGCGGGCTGTTTCAGGCCATGCCGCAATGGGCCGCGCTGGCGCTGACCTTCACCATCTGGACAGGGCTGCTGGGGGCATTGCTTCTGGTGCTGGCAGATCGCGCGTCGGTGCTGCTGCTGGCGCTGACGCTGGTGGGCGCGCTGGTCACACTGGTCTGGGGCGTACTGGCCTTTGCGCAGGGTCTGACGGTTCTCGGGCAGATCAATCCGCTGTTTTTCGGGGCAGGGCAGGCTACGGTGGCTCTGGGGTTGTGGCTGTTTGCGCGCACTGCCAAGCGTTACGGGACGCTCTGACGCCTGTTTTCTCGCCCCGGTCACAGTTGCGTCAGGGGCGCTTGCAATCGCGCACCGCTTTAGAGACGGTGCGCAACATTGTCATCGGAGTCTGACATGACGCTTCATGCAAACCTGTCCGCCGCGATCGGGAATACGCCACTGATCCGCCTGAACAAGGCCAGCGCGGCCACGGGCTGCGAGATCCTTGGCAAAGCCGAGTTCCTGAATCCCGGCCAGTCGGTCAAGGATCGCGCAGCGCTCTATATCATCCGTGACGCAGTGGCGCGCGGGGCGCTCAAGCCTGGCGGCACGATTGTCGAGGGGACAGCGGGCAATACCGGGATCGGGCTTGCGCTGGTGGGGGCCTCGCTGGGGTTTCGCACTGTCATCGTCATTCCTGAAACCCAGAGTCAGGAAAAGAAGGACATGCTGCGGCTTGCGGGCGCAGAACTGGTCGAGGTGCCTGCCGCACCCTACCGAAATCCCAACAACTATGTGCGCTATTCCGGGCGTCTGGCAGAGGAACTTGCAAAGACGGAACCCAATGGGGCGATCTGGGCCAACCAGTTCGACAATGTGGCCAACCGACAGGCGCATGTGGAAACCACGGGCCCCGAGATCTGGGACCAGACTGGCGGCAAGGTCAGTGGCTTCATCTGCGCGGTGGGTTCGGGTGGCACGCTTGCCGGTGTGGCGCAGGCGCTTCAGCCCAAAGGGGTGAAGATCGGGCTGGCCGATCCGATGGGGGCGGCGCTTTACAACTTCTACACCACTGGCGAGATGACATCCGAGGGCACATCGATCACCGAAGGGATCGGTCAGGGGCGGATCACGGCCAATCTTGAAGGCTTGCGCCCGGATTTCTGCGCGCAGATCCCCGATGAAGAAGCGTTGCCGATTGTCTTTGACCTGTTGGCCGAGGAAGGCTTGTGCCTTGGTGGGTCTTCCGGGGTGAATGTGGCGGGTGCGATCCGCATGGCGCGCGAGATGGGGCCGGGGCATACGATCGTGACCATCCTGTGCGATTATGGCACGCGCTATCAGTCGAAACTTTTCAACCCGGAGTTCCTGCGCGGCAAGGGACTGCCGGTTCCCGAGTGGCTGGCGCGTTCTGCCCGGTCGCTGCCATCCGTGTTCGAGGACGCATAAAGGACCGCAATGCACTTGATCCGCTTCCTTGCGCTGGCGCTGTTGTGCACGTTTTCGGGCGTTGCAACACCGTCGCAGGCGCAAGACCCGTCTTCCACCATCGCGCAGCTATCGGGGCCGGCGCAGTCTCAGGCACCCGATTATGAGGCATGGCGCAGCTTTGCGCAGCGTGCAGAGCAACAACTTGACGGGCGACCGATCACGAGTGAGCAGCTTGCCGAATTGCGCGCGGAACTGGTCGTGTTCCGGACGCGCTTTCTGACGGCGCAGGATGTCAATCAGACCCGCATTTCCAGCTTGCGTGAACAGATCGCCGCCCTGGGGCCTGCCCCGGAAGAGGGCGCGTCCGAGGCGCCGGAGATCGCTGAACGCCGGGCAGAACTGGCCGAACAGTTGACAGCGCTTCAGGCACCGGGGATCGCGGCGCAAGAGGCGTTTCGCCGCGCGGATGGCCTGATCCGGCAGATCGACACCACCTTGCGCGAGCGCGATGCCGAGGCGTTGCTGACGCTCTGGCCTTCGCCGGTCAATCCGGTCAACTGGGTCGCTGCGGCCGATGCGGTCTGGGGCACCAGCTTCGTCTTTGCAACGCAGGTGCTGGGGCTGGTCGATGATCCCGCGCGCCTGCGGGAATTTCGGTCAAACCTGCCCGTGTCGCTGCTGTTGCTGGTGGTGTCTTTCTTCGTCTTGTTCCGGGGACGACACTGGATCGAGCAGATTGTGGCCCGATGGCTGAGCGATGGCGGGTCACGGCGCGGCAAACGTGTGCTGGCGCGGCTTTTGTCGCTGACGCAGATCATCGTCCCGGTGACAGCGGTTCTGGCGATCAGCATCGCACTCGAACTCAGCTCGCTGCTGGGAACAGCCAGTGACGCCGTGACCACGGGAATTGTCGTGGCCGGTCTTGCCTATTTCACGGCGCGTTGGGCCGGGCGTCAGGTTTTCCCGATGGAAGACAGCGTGCATGCGCCGTTGCAACTGCCTGCAACACGCCGCCGGGAAGGGCGCTTCTGGACCAACATGATCGGCGCGGCACTTGCGGTTTCAAGTCTGGTCGAAGAGTTCTTTCCGGTCGAGACCAATTCGGACGCGGCGAATGCGGTTCTGTCCTTTCCGATTCTGGTCTTCATCGGACTGGTGCTGTTCCGGATCGGCATGCTGCTTGGGCAGCACAACAAGACCCCCCAGAGCGAAGCGCCGCGCGAGGCACGATTCCTTGACCGGTTGATCTCGGTTCTTGGCAAGGCAACGATGATCATCGGCGTCGGTGCGCCGTTTTTTGCAGCAATCGGATATGTGCAGGCCGCAGAGGCACTGATCTATTCGACCTTGGGCTCACTCGGTTTGATGGTCGTGTTGCTGTTCCTGATGCAGATCGATGAAGACATCTACGCAGTTGTCACCAAGTCCGAGGACGACGCCGAGACAGCCCTGATCCCGTCCTTGTTCAACTTTGCGCTGGTGATCCTGTCGCTGCCGGTCTTCGCGCTGATCTGGGGGGTGCGTCCGACCGAATTGATGGAATTCCTGCAAGTGCTGCGCGAAGGGTTCCGCATCGGTGATACGCGGATTTCGCCGACGCATATCCTGAGCTTCGTGATCGTCTTTTCCATCGGTTTCGTGCTCACGCGCATCTTGCAGGGCGCGCTCGAAAGCTCGGTCCTGCCCAAGACGAAAATCGACAAGGGCGGGCAGAAGGCGATCATTTCTGGCACCGGCTATGTCGGTATTTTCATCGCAGCCCTTGTGGCCATTTCCACGGCCGGGATTGATCTGTCGGGGCTGGCCATCGTGGCGGGTGCGCTCTCGGTGGGGATCGGCTTTGGCCTGCAGAATATCGTATCGAATTTCATCTCTGGCGTGATCTTGCTGATTGAACGCCCTGTTGCCGAGGGCGATTGGATCGAAGTGGGCGGCACGATGGGCACTGTACGCTCGATCTCGGTGCGCTCGACTGTGATCGAGACTTTTGACCGCACGGATGTCATCGTGCCGAATGCCGATCTAATTCAGGGCACTGTGACAAACTGGACGCGGTACAACTCGTTGGGGCGCATCACGATTCCGGTCGGTGTGGCTTACGGTGCTGATACCCGCAAGGTTGCGCGCATCCTTCAGGAAATCGGCGAGAATGAGCCTCTGGCCCTGGTGGACCCCGCGCCGCAGGTTCATTTCATCGATTTCGGGGCTGATTCCCTGAATTTCGAACTGCGCATGGTGTTGAGCGATGTCAGTTTCGCAATGTCCGTGCGCACGGAGTTGCGCCATCAGATCGTTGAGCGTTTCAAGGAAGAGGGTATCGAAATACCGTTCGCGCAGCGCGATATCTGGTTGCGCAATCCTGAAGCGCTTCGCGGTGAGCCCCCTGAGCCGAAGGTCGAGGCGCCGCGCGATCCGCGTGACGTGGAGGCACGGACCGAGATGGTGCGTGATGAGATCCTGGATAGTGTCGATTCCGATGCCGGTTTCGATGGGGATCGCTGAGCGGCGATTTGTGACAGATCAAGGTTGCATTTTCGGGGCCGTGATAAGCTGTGCGGGACATGTTGAAAACGAGGAGGTTTTTATGTCTCACACGCCCCATGAACTTGCGGAAGAGTTTCCGCTGGCCGTTGATGTGATGCATCGGCTGAAGCTGGAAGATGCGCATTTCGCGCGGCTGGCGGAAGAATATCACGAGGTCAATCGCGCCATTCACCGCGCAGAGACGCTGGTCGAACCTGTGGCCGAAGCGCATGAAAACGAACTTCGCCGCACGCGGATGCGGCTCAAGGATGAAATCGCACGAATTTTGAGTGCTGCGGCTTGAGCCTTGGGGGTAGGGTTGGTTGCACCCACCTTACCCCGCCACAGTTTGTGTGGATCTGCGCAGGCTGTGCAGGAGGGTCGTTTTAACCTTTGGAAATCTCTTCCAGACGATCGCGTGACAATTCCCCTGGTACGATGGTGATCGGAATCGGCAAGCTGCCCGAATTGCGTGCAAGCTGCGTGACCAGCGGCCCCGGCGAATTGCCTTCAGTTCCCGCCCCCAGCACCAGAATTCCGATTTCCGGGTCTTCCGCGATCTGGGCGAGGATTTCGTCCACTGGCTCGCCTTCGCGGATCACCAGTTCAGGGTTGATCCCCTGTCGGTCGCGCATCCATTTGGCGAAGACTTCGAAATGCGCTTCGATCCGCTCGCGCGCTTCGGCCCGCATCAGATCGGCCACGCCAGCCCAGCCCTGAAATTCTTCGGGCGAGACGATCGACAGGATCTGCACCTGCTCGCCTGTGCGCGCCGCGCGCAGCGCCGCGAAACGCATCGCGTTCAGACATTCGCGGCTGTCATCGAGGATCACCAGAAACTTGCGCATCATTGCCCCTTGTGCTGGCTCAATCGCGCCATATTGGCGCATGCCTGCAGGACTGTAAACTGTTTCAACCCCAGGTCACATCGCCCAGAAAGATATATCCCGCGCCGTAGATCGTCTTGATCAGCCGCGGATTGCGCGGGTCTTCCCCCAGTTTGGTGCGCAGCCGCGAGATGCGCACATCCATCGCGCGGTCGAAACTCTCGCCTGCAGCCCCCCCAAGAGCATCCAGCATCTGGGTGCGCGAAATCAGCCGTTTCGGGCTTTCGAGAAACAGCCGCAGGACTTCGCCCTCGGCATGGCTGAAGGGGATTTCGGTGCCATCCGCCGTGATCAGCACATAGCGGTCGAATTCGGCCAGCCAGCCATTGAACCGCGCCCGGCTTGTGCGCGCTTCCGGCTGGGGTGTTGGCTTGCGCAGCCGCGCGCGGATACGCGCCACAACTTCGGCGGGATCAAACGGCTTGATGATATAGTCATCGGCGCCCAGTTCCAGTCCCGTCACCCGGTCCTGCACCTGCGCGCGGCCCGAGATGATGATGATCGTCGCCCCCGATTCCAGCGCCAGACGATGCACCAGCGCCAGCCCGTCGCGATCGGGCAGGCCCAGATCGACCAGACAGACATCCGGCGTCATCCGGCGCAGCGCGGCTTCGAACTCGGTCGCGCGCCCGTAGGTCGAGGTCTTGAAACCCGCCTCCTGCAGGGCGTTGGACAAGACCTGACGGATTTCAGGCTCATCATCCAGAATGGCGACATGGGGCTGGCTCATGTGGATGCCTCCAGCGCATTGCGCAATTCGCGCAGGGTGAATGGTTTGGGCAAGACCGGGAATTCGGCGCGGGCCTGTGTGTGCAGCGCATCCGACGCGGGCAGCGCTGTCATCAGGTGCAGCCGAGCCATGCCACGCGCCCGGCAGGCGCGCAACAGTTCAAGTCCCGACGCGCCACTGCCCAGGTTGATATCCGACACCACCATGCCAAGGCCGGGCAGATCCAGCATCGCGAGCGCCTCGTCATGGCTGGCGGCCTCTATCACGGAATGACCCAGATCGCGCAGCATCTCGCGCACGGTTTCGCGAATCGTGTCGGTATCCTCGACCAGCAACACCATTGCGGCCGTGCTCTCGGGGCGGGGTGCGGCCGGCTTGAACGGCAGGCGCAATGTCACCTCGGCCCCACCTTGCGCGCGATTGCACAGCCGGACAGTGCCGCCGGAGAGCGTGATCTGGTCATAGACCATCGCCAGCCCCAGGCCAGTCCCCGCGCTGCCCTTGGTCGTGAAGAACGGGTCGAGGGCCCGTGACAGGGCCTGTTCGCTGAAACCGGTGCCGGTATCGGCAACGCTCAGTTCCAGCCAGGTATCGCCAAGCCTGCGCGCGCTCAAAGTGATCTCGCCGGAACAGTCGGCCAGCGCATCACGGGCGTTCAGGATCAGGTTCAGCAGACTGTCTTGCAGCGCACCCTGATCCAGCATCATGGGCGGCAGTTCATCCAGCGAGACATGCAGCGCGATGTCTTGCGGCAAGGCAGGGCGTGCCATGAGTTGAAGATCGTCAAGCAAGGCCGACAGATCGGTAGGCTGCAGGCGCATTTCCCGCGTGCCCGAGATTGTGGCGATCCGCTCGAGCAGGACACCGCCGCGCCGCGCGGCGGCGATTGTAGAGCCCACGGCCTGCGCAACGTCCTCGGGCAAGTCGGCGCGCCGTGCCAACTGGCCCTGAAGTCCCAGAATGATCGTCAGAAGATTGCCGAAATCATGCGCCAGACCAGAGGAAAGCTGCGCGGCCAGTTCCCGTTTGCGCGTCTGCGCCAGCGCCGCGCGGGCCTGCGCTTCCTCGGTCACATCCATCGACATGACATAGATCCCGTTGATCGGCCCGTCGCCGACCCGGTCCGGGGTCAGCGCCAGACGGATGCGTCGCCCGCTATCATCATGGGTAAACTCCTGCACAAGGTTTTCACCTTCCAGCACGCGTTCCAGCCACGGGCTGATCTTGTCAAAGACCGAGCCCAAGGCTTCGCGCGCAGGCA
Source organism: Natronohydrobacter sp. (assembly GCA_020832585.1). Taxonomy (GTDB): domain Bacteria; phylum Pseudomonadota; class Alphaproteobacteria; order Rhodobacterales; family Rhodobacteraceae; genus Roseinatronobacter. The sequence goes on from JAFIEL010000071.1 coordinate 11,125, forward strand.
GGCCGACGATATTCTGCGGCAGGCCGGGAAAGACCGATGACAGCCGTCTATTCGAGAAGGTGTAGCACAAGTCACGGTCCAGATGCGCGATATGGGCGGGCATCATCTCGGTGGTCAGGCGGGTGCGGGCTTCCATTTCTGTCAACTCGCGCTTGGCCTGTTCCAATGCCGCATTGGACGCTGCAAGTGCCCGGTTCGTCTGGGCCAGCCGTTCGGCATGGGCCAGAACTTCGCTCGACAATTCCTCTGAATGGGCCTGCAACAGCCGTTCCTGCAGCTTGACCTCGGTAATGTCGGTATAGACCGTGACCCAGCCCCCTTGCGGCAAGGGCGCCCCTTCGACACTGATCCAGCGGCCATTGGCGCGCTCGCGTTCCATGTAATGCGGCACAAAGGCGCGCGCGGCCTCTACCCGGATGCGGACGGCGTCTTCGATATCGTCCACCGCGCCATATTCGCCGCGCGTGACCAGGTAGCGGATCGTATCCTCGAAGGCGGCACCGGGTTGGGCCAACCAGTCAGGCAGGTCGAACATGGTCTGGTAGCGACGGTTGCTGACCGACAGGCGCAGGTCGCTGTCGAAAATCGACAGGGCCTGCTGGATCATGTTCAGCCCCGCGCCCATCAGCTTGATACGGGTGTCTTCCTGCACGGCCATCTTCGTTCCCCCTGCGCAGATGCTAGCGGGGTCGGGCGCGCAGGAAAAGCTCTGAGATCGCGTCGTTACAATTCGTAAGGATTGGGTAAAACTGCGGCAAGAATCGCGCCCACAGATAGGGTGCAAGAAGACGGGCAGAGCGCGAGGGGGCGCATCTGCCCCTTACGCCAAGAGGAGGAGCCCCGTGAGCACCACGGAGACCGCCAGCGCCGCGCTGGAAGACCTTTGTTCCATTCCGGCCCTGCTTGCGCGCAATGCAAAGCGTTATTCGATGCAGGCCGCTTACCGCGAAAAGGAATTCGGCATCTGGCAGGCCTGGACCTGGGCCGAGACCCAGGCCGAGGTGCGCGCCATGGCGCTGGGGTTTCTGGTACTGGGGATGCGCGAGGGGGATTACGTCGCCATCATCGGGCGCAACCGGCCTGCGCTTTACTGGTCGATGGTTGCGGCACAAGCGGTGGGGGCGATCCCGGTGCCGCTGTATCAGGACGCGGTGGCCGAAGAGATGGCCTATGTGCTGGACCATTGCGGCGCGCGGTTTGTCATCTGCGGCGATCAGGAACAGGTCGACAAGGTGTTGGAAGTGCAGGAGAAAGTCACCTGTATCGAGGAAATCGCCTATCTCGACAAGCGCGGCATGCGCAAATACGACCACAGCCACATGAACTGGCTGGATGATGTGATGCGCGAGGGCCGCGCCGCCGAGACCCGTCTGGGCGCGGAACTGGACCGCCGCACTGCATCGCTGACGCTCGATCATACCTGCGTCATGCTCTACACCTCGGGGACGACCGGCAAGCCCAAGGGCGTCGTGCTGTCCAACCGAAATATCATCGTGACGTCAAAGAATTCGTCCGAGTTCGACAATCTGCGCCCCGGTGACGAGATTCTGGCCTATCTGCCAATGGCTTGGGTGGGGGATTTCATCTTTGCCATCGGGCAGGCCTATTGGACCGGATTCTGCGTGAACTGTCCTGAATCGGCGCAGACCATGCTGATGGATCTGCGCGAGATCGGGCCGACCTATTATTTCGCGCCGCCGCGCGTGTTTGAAAACATGCTGACCACGGTCATGATCCGGATGGAGGATGCGTCACCGCTGAAGCGGAAGATATTCCATCATTTCATGGGCTTCGCGCGCGATGTTGGGCCGAAGCTGCTGGATGGCAAGCCGGTCGGGATCGGTGACAAGCTGAAATACGGGCTGGGCAATTTGCTGGTTTACGGCCCGTTGAAAGACACGCTGGGTCTGCGCCGTATTCGCGTGGCCTATACGGCGGGCGAGGCAATCGGGCCGGAGATTTTCGACTTCTACCGCTCGCTGGGGATCAATCTGAAACAGCTTTACGGCCAGACCGAAGCTTCTGTGTTCATCACCCAGCAACCCGATGGCGAAGTGCGATCCGACACGGTCGGTGTGCCCTCTCCGGGTGTCGAGGTGCGGATTGCCGAGAATGGCGAGGTGTTCTACCGCTCGCCTGGCACGTTCGAGAGCTATTACAAGAACGCCGAAAGCACTGCGTCGACCAAGGATGCCGAAGGCTGGGTTGCGACAGGCGATGCAGGCTTTTTCGAGGAAGGTTCCGGCCATCTGCGCATCATCGACCGCGCCAAGGATGTGGGCAAGATGGCCGATGGTGGCATGTTCGCGCCGAAATATGTGGAGAACAAGCTGAAGTTCTTTCCGAATATTCTGGAATCGGTGGTGTTCGGCAACAATCGCGACCGCTGCGTGGCCTTCATCAATATCGATCTGGGGGCTGTCGGTTCCTGGGCCGAGCGCAACAATATCGCCTATTCCAGCTATCAGGAACTGGCGGGTCTGAAATCCGTGCTCGACCAGATTCAGGCTCATGTCGAGCAGGTCAATGAAAGCGTGGCGCAGGACAAGATCTTGTCGGGTTGCCAGATCCACCGCTTTCTGGTGCTGCACAAGGAACTGGACGCCGATGATGGTGAAATGACCCGCACGCGGAAAGTGCGCCGCCGGATCGTGGAAGAGAAATTCGCCGATCTGATCGACGCGCTCTATGCGGGCAAGGACAGCGTCTATACCGAAACCGAAGTCACCTATGAGGACGGGCGCAAAG
>JAFIEL010000072.1 GCA_020832585.1 Natronohydrobacter sp.
CCAAAGCCACTGATTTGCGCCGCCGCATCTTCTTCGCACTTGGCCTTCTGATCGTCTATCGAATCGGTACCTATATTCCCGTTCCGGGGATTGACGGAAATGCGCTGCGTGATTTCATGGATGAGGCGGCTTCCGGCATCGGCGGCATGCTCAACATGTTCACGGGCGGGGCTATCAGCCGGATGGGTATCTTCGCCCTCGGGATCATGCCCTACATTTCGGCTGCGATCATCGTGCAGTTGGTTGGTGCCATGTACGAGCCGTGGAAAGCGCTCAAGAAGGAAGGCGAGTTGGGGCGGCGCAAGCTGAACCAATATACGCGCTATCTGACCGTGATCCTTGCGACCGGGCAATCCTATGGTCTGGCCGTGTCCCTTGAAGCAGGTGATCTGGCAACGGATCCTGGCTGGTTCTTCCGCGCAGCAGTCGTGATTACGCTTGTGGGTGGTACGATGTTCCTGATGTGGCTTGGTGAACAGATCACCGAGCGCGGGATTGGCAACGGCATTTCGCTGATCATCTTCGTGGGCATCATTGCAGAAATTCCCGCAGCGCTTGCCACATTCCTCAGCCAGGGCCGTTCGGGTGACATTTCGCCTGCTGTGATCATCGGGGTCATGGTGATGATGGTGGTGCTGATCGCCTTCGTGGTGTTCATGGAACGGGCCATTCGCAAGATCACGATCCAGTATCCGCGCCGCCAGGTCGGCATGAAGGTCTTTGATGGCGGTGCTTCGCATCTGCCGATCAAGGTGAACCCCGCAAACGTGATCCCGGCGATTTTCGCCTCGTCGCTACTGCTGTTGCCGACAACGATCGCGACCTTCTCGGGCAATGCACAAAGCGAGATCATGGCAACGTTGCTTGCCTATTTCGGCCCCGGACAGCCCGCATATCTGGTTTTCTTCACCGCCATGATCATCTTCTTCACGTTTTTCTATACACAGAACGTATCGTTCAAGACCGAGGAAGTGGCTGAGAACCTGAAGAACCAGAATGGCTTCATTCCCGGCATCCGGCCCGGCAAACGGACCGAAGAGTATCTCGACTATGTCGTGACGCGGATCGTGACGGTGGGCGCGATTTATCTGGCAGCGGTGTGTCTGATGCCCGAGATCCTGCGCGGTCAGCTTTCCATTCCGTTCTATTTCGGCGGGACTTCGGTACTGATTGTCGTGTCAGTGACAATGGACACGATCAACCGCGTTCAGTCACATCTTGTCGCGCATCAGTATGAGGGCTTGCTGGAGAAATCCCAGTTGCGCAGCCGTGGTCGCAAGAGTGGTGCCACTGGCCGACCCAAGCCGCCGTCACGTCGATGAATATCATTCTCATCGGCCCTCCCGGCGCGGGAAAAGGGACACAGGCCAAGCGTCTCGTCAGTGAACGCGGCATGGTTCAGCTCTCGACCGGCGACATGCTGCGCGAGGCGAAATCCTCCGGGACCGAAATGGGGCAACGCGTGGCAGAGGTGATGGCGCGCGGGGAACTGGTCACCGACGAGATCGTGATCGGCCTGATTGCCGAGAAGCTCGATTCGGTGGCGGGGGCCGGTGTGATCTTCGACGGCTTTCCGCGCACGCTTGCCCAGGCGGATGCGCTTGGCGCGTTGCTGGAAGCGCGCGGCACGCAGATCGCGCATGTGATTGAGATGACGGTTGATGACGAGGCGCTGGTCGCGCGCATCACGGGCCGCTTTTCCTGCGCTTCCTGTGGTGAGGTCTATCATGACGTGACCCGGTTGCCGAAAGTGGAAGGCCGGTGCGATATCTGTGGCGGAACCGAGTTCCTGCGCCGCGCCGATGATTCGGAAGCGTCGCTGCGCGTGCGTCTGATGTCCTATTACAAGCAGACATCACCGCTTCTGGGCTATTACCACGCCAAGGGGTTGTTGAGGTCGGTCGACGGAATGGACGAGATGGACGCTGTCGCGGGCATGATTTCGGCAGTTCTGGACGCGTGAGAACCCTGCCGCAAGCAGGCCCACGCTGCTGTGAGTGGCGACCTCTTGACGTCGCGGACAAAACGACATAGGCGAAACGCTCGAACGTCGAATCGCGCCTCGGATACGGGGCGTGTTTTGTTTGGAAGGCACGCTGGGGATGTCCCACGTGTTGTGAAAAAAGGTTCTGGGATTACGGAACCGCAACCATAAAGGATGAAACCGCGTGGCTCGTATTGCTGGCGTCAATATTCCGACGGGGAAACGTGTCCCCATCGCACTCACCTACATTCACGGGATCGGTCCGAAATCGGCCGTGGATATCTGCACGGCTGTCGGCATTGACCTGACCCGCCGCGTCAATGAACTGTCGGATGCTGAAGTGCTTGCCATGCGCGAGCATATCGATGCGAATTTCACGGTCGAGGGCGATCTTCGCCGCGAAGTGCAGATGAATATCAAGGGCATGATGGACCTCGGTTCCTATCGTGGTCTGCGTCATCGTCGCAACCTGCCTGTGCGCGGTCAGCGCACCCATACCAATGCGCGCACGCGCAAAGGCCCCGCAAAAGCCATTGCTGGCAAGAAGAAGTAAGGGAAGGGCAGAACGATGGCTCGTGATAAAACCCGCGTCAAGCGGAAGGTCCGCAAGAATATCGCTGCTGGCGTCGCGCATGTGAACTCCAGCTTCAACAACACCAAGGTTCTGATCTCTGATGTGCAGGGCAATGCGATCGCATGGTCCTCGGCAGGGACGATGGGTTTCAAGGGTTCGCGCAAATCGACCCCTTATGCTGCTCAGCTTGCCGCAGAAGATGCTGGCAAAAAAGCACAGGAACATGGTGTCAAGACGCTTGAAGTCGAAGTGCAGGGCCCTGGCTCGGGGCGTGAATCGGCTCTGCGTGCGCTGGCCGCTGTCGGTTTCAACATCACATCGATTCGTGATGTGACACCGATGGCCCATAACGGCTGCCGCCCCCCGAAGCGTCGTCGCGTCTGATACTTCTGGAATCTATGGTGGGTCGCATGGTTCATGCGGCCTGCTTTCGTTATTTTGACCCTCGGGCGTTGCAGCGTATCGGACATGGCGCTGCAACAAGTATGGAGGCGACCGCATGATCCACAAGAATTGGCAAGAATTGATCAAACCCGCGCAACTTGAGGTCAAGCCCGGTGCGGACCCGATGCGTCAGGCGACTGTTGTCGCCGAACCTCTGGAGCGCGGTTTCGGTCTGACCCTCGGCAATGCGCTGCGCCGGGTACTGATGTCGTCGCTGCAGGGTGCCGCGATCACCTCGGTGCAGATTGACAATGTACTTCACGAATTCTCCTCTGTGCCAGGTGTGCGCGAGGACGTGACGGACATTGTGCTCAACCTGAAAACCGTGTCGCTGCGCATGGATGTCGAAGGGCCGAAGCGCCTTTCGATTTCGGCCAACGGTCCGGGCGTTGTGACAGCGGGCGACATTCAGACCAGTGCCGGCATTGAGGTTCTGAACAAGGATCAGGTGATCTGCCACCTTGATGACGGTGCGTCGGTCTACATGGAACTGACCGTGAATACCGGCAAGGGCTATGTGTCTGCGGACAAGAACCGTCCCGAGGATGCCCCGATCGGTCTGATTCCGATCGATGCCATCTTCTCGCCTGTAAAGAAGGCCAGCTACGAAGTTCAGCCGACCCGCGAGGGGCAGGTGCTGGATTATGACAAGCTGACAATGAAGGTGGAAACCGACGGGTCTGTCAGCGCAGAAGATGCGGTCGCATATGCGGCGCGGATCCTGCAGGACCAGTTGCAGATCTTCGTGAATTTCGACGAACCGGAATCGGCAAGCTCGAAGGACGATGATGACGGTCTGGAATTCAACCCGCTTCTGCTGAAGAAGGTTGATGAACTGGAACTGTCGGTGCGGTCTGCAAACTGCCTGAAGAACGACAACATCGTCTATATCGGCGATCTGATCCAGAAGACCGAAGCCGAAATGCTGCGCACGCCGAATTTCGGGCGCAAGTCGCTGAACGAGATCAAGGAAGTGCTTTCGGGCATGGGGCTGCATCTGGGCATGGATGTCGAGGAATGGCCGCCTGAAAATATCGACGACCTTGCCAAGCGGTTCGAAGATCAGTTCTGAAATGAGCAGGGGTGGGTGACAACCCACCCTACCACTACCGGGCTAATCACCCCAAGGAGAGCTTCGGTCACGCAGCCGGAGCCAGACAAAGCAAAACAAGACGTTGAAGGAGATACATCATGCGTCACGCCAGAGGATACCGCCGCCTGAATCGTACCCAAGAGCACCGCAAGGCGCTTTTCGCGAATATGTGCGGCTCGCTCATCGAACATGAGCAGATCAAGACCACGCTGCCCAAGGCCAAGGAACTGCGCCCGATCATCGAAAAGTTGATCACACTTGCCAAGCGCGGCGATCTGCATGCCCGCCGCCAGGCCGCCGCGCAGTTGAAAGAAGACAAGGATGTCGCCAAGCTTTTCGAAGTGTTGGGCCCACGCTACAAGGACCGTCAGGGCGGCTATGTCCGCGTTCTGAAAGCAGGGTTCCGCTACGGTGATATGGCACCGATGGCGATCATCGAATTCGTCGAGCGCGATGTGAACGCCAAGGGCGCTGCCGATCTGGCCCGTCTTGAAGCCGAAGAGGCTGCCGAGGATTGATTGCGCGCCATGCGCAACGTTCAGGCCCTCACGCAAGGCGGGGGGGCCTTTTGCGTTGAAACCGCCCCGAGCGCGCACCTATATGCGGCATAGTGTCTATCGGAGTGCATCCATGCGTTTCCTGTCTCTCGCGCTGTTCTGTGCCGCGATCCTCACCAGCCCTGCAGCGATGGCCGAGACGGTCCCGGCCTCTCAGACCCAGATCCAGCTCAGTTTCGCGCCGGTCGTGCGCCAGGCGGCCCCCGCCGTCGTCAATATCTACGCACAGCGCGTCATTGCGCAACGCAGCAGCCCCTTTGCGGATGACCCGTTCTTCGGCGATCTGTTCCGGAACTTTGGGCAAGTCACGCCCCGCGTGCAGAATTCGCTCGGCTCTGGCGTGATCCTGTCTGACGATGGGATCGTCGTGTCGAATTTCCATGTGGTTGGCAATGCCACGGAGATCAGGGTCGTGCTGAATGACCGGCGCGAATATGACGCCGATATCATGCTGACGGATGAGGAAAGCGACCTTGCCGTGCTGAAACTGCGCAATGCGCGCGACCTGCCTGTGCTGGAATTTGCAGATTCCGACGCGGTCGAGGTCGGCGAACTTGTCCTCGCCATCGGCAATCCATTCGGAGTGGGCCAAACTGTTTCCAGCGGGATTATTTCAGGGCTGGCGCGGTCTGGCATCGCTGTTGGGTCCGGGCGTGGCTACTTCATCCAGACTGATGCGCCGATCAATCCAGGCAATTCGGGCGGTGCGCTGGTTGACATGCAAGGGCGGCTTGTGGGCGTGAATACGGCCATCATCACGCGCTCGGGCGCGTCACACGGGATCGGCTTTGCCATCCCGGCCAATCTGGTCGCGCAGGTCGTGGCCCAGGCGCGCGAGGGCCGCACACGCTTTCAGCGCCCCTGGGCCGGTGTGACAGCGCAGGCGGTCGATGCATCTCTGGCCGAAGCCTTTGACCAGCGCATCCCCGAAGGCGTGATCCTGCTCGAGATTCACCCCGATAGCCCGCTCGCGCAGGCCGGTTTGCTGCGCGGGGACGTGGTGCTTACGGTCGACGGGGCGGCGGTCAATTCCGGGCCTGAAATGATGTTCCGTCTCGCCGCGCGCGGGCTGGGGGCAGAGGCTGACCTGACCTTCCGGCGCGGCGATGATCTTCTGGATGCGACAATCGCGCTGATTGCGCCCCCTGACATACCTGACCGTTCCGAACGAACGATCACCCAAGCATCGGCGTTGCGGGGCCTTTCGGTCGTTCGGATCAACCCGGCGGTTATCGCCGAGTATAACCTTTCCCCCGACGCAAGCGGGGTTCTTGTCATGGAGCTACGCGAGATCGCGGCGCGCACCGGGTTGCGCGAGGGCGATATCCTGATTGCGATCAACGGAACGGCAGTCACATCCACCGATGATGTCGTGAAACTCGCCGCTGAACCAGTGCGCAACTGGCAGATCGAAGCGCTGCGCGACGGGCGGCGCGTGACCCTGCGCTTTCGCGTCTGAGCCTTTCCGAGTGCGCGCCCCCCGGCTAAGGTGAATTCATGGCTGACCTTTTCGACCGCAGCGATCCCGCGCTCCCTGACGCACCCCGTCCCCTTGCGGACAGGCTGCGCCCGCGTGTGCTCTCCGAGGTGATCGGCCAGGACAAGGCGCTTGGCCCCGACGGTCCGCTGGGCGCGATGCTGGCAGGCGGGGAATTGGCCTCGTTGATCCTGTGGGGGCCGCCCGGTGTGGGCAAGACCACCATCGCGCGGCTACTCGCTGACCAGACGGACCACCAGTTCACCCAGATCAGCGCGATTTTCTCAGGTGTGCCGGAATTGCGCAAGGTATTCGAGCAGGCCAAGCTGCGCCGGAGGTCGGGGCAGGGGACGCTCCTGTTCGTGGATGAGATCCACCGCTTCAACAAATCCCAGCAGGACAGTTTTCTGCCGCATATGGAAGACGGCACGATCACGCTGGTTGGGGCCACCACCGAAAATCCGTCTTTCGAGCTGAACGCCGCGTTGTTGTCGCGCGCGCAGGTGATCGTGCTGGATCGGCTGTCACTGGTTGATCTGGAACTTCTGGCGCAACGGGCGGAACGCGAACTGGACCGTGCTCTGCCGCTCGATGGCCCGGCGCGCGAAGCGCTGCTGGAAATGGCCGATGGCGACGGGCGGGCGCTTCTGAACCTGATCGCGCAGGTGATGGGCTGGCAGATCACGGGCAAGCTGGACCCCAAGGCGCTGTCCAGCCGCCTGATGCGTCGAGCCGCGCAATATGACAAATCGGGGGACGCGCATTACAACCTGATTTCGGCGCTGCATAAATCCGTGCGTGGTTCTGACCCGGACGCGGCCCTTTACTGGTTCGCGCGCATGATCGAAGGCGGTGAAGACCCCCGCTATCTGGCCCGCCGCCTGACCCGCATGGCGGTCGAGGATATCGGCAATGCCGACCCGCAGGCACAAGCGGTCTGTCTGGAGGCGTGGCAGAGTTATGAGCGCATGGGCTCGCCCGAAGGGGAACTGGCACTGGCGCAGGCGGTGATCTATCTTGCCCTCGCGCCGAAATCGAATGCAGGCTATGTCGCGTGGAAAGCGGCGCTACGGCTGGCGAAAGAAACCGGATCGAAACCGCCACCCAAGCATATTCTGAATGCGCCCACGAAGCTGATGAAATCCGAGGGGTATGGCGCGGGCTATGCCTATGACCATGATGCCGAGGACGGGTTTTCGGGGCAGAACTATTTCCCGGATGGCGTGAAGCGCCCGGTGCTCTATCAGCCCGTCGAGCGCGGCTTCGAGCGGGAACTGGGCAAGCGGGTCGCCTTTTTTGCGAAGCTGCGCGAGAAGCGGGGCGGGTGACGGGGCTTTGCCCCGTTTATTGAGTATTTGGGGCAAGAAAATGCGCAAGATCAGACGATATCTGTCGGCAGCCCATCAACGCTATGCCGGTTCTTGAGATGCTGGTAATGCATCGTTTTTTCAGGACCGAGCCGCTCGAAATAGGGCACAAGCTGACTTTCTGCGCGCGGGGCAACCAGCGCCATTTCGGGCACGCCCATCCCGCAGGAGATATGGACGAGATCGATTGACAGATCGAAGATTTGTCGTGTCCCGGCATAGGTCGGGAAGTGGCAGGCAAGCGCGGCACCATCCTCTGTATCCGGGTGATGCAGTCGCGCCTGACCATAGATGCGCAGGGTTTTTGGCGGCCCATCGAAGGCGCAGAACATCAAGGTCATGCGCGGGCTGTCAAGGATATGGGCTGCGGTTTCATTGCCGCTGCCGGTCAGGTTGAGCCAGATGACGCGATCAGGTGCCAGCACGCGCAGCGCATCAAGACCTTTGGGCGAAAGATTGACCCGCCCCTCGCGCGGGGCAGTCGCTACAAAGAACATGGGTTGCGCGGCGATGAATTCAGCATGCTCTGGTGCAATGGCGGGAAAGCTGGTGCCCATGGGGAACTCCTGTCTGGTCATGGCAGCCTATTGCACCTCTCGGTCGAGGGCCAGCCGTTGACATCTGGTGCCATGCGGGGAAAGGAAGACGGAGCATGCGAGGATGATGATGAGCAAGGTTCAGATACGCGAAGTTGGCGCAGAAGAGGGTGAACAGCGGTTGGACCGTTGGCTGAAACGCCAGTTTCCGCAGATCACCCAAGGGCTGATAGAGAAAGCTTGCCGCAAGGGCGAGATCCGGGTGGATGGTGCGCGGGCTCAGGCCTCGACACGGGTGCAGGCAGGGCAGAGCGTGCGTATTCCGCCCCTGCCGGACAGTGAAGCCGCGCCCGTCGCCCGTGCCCCGCGTCTGGTCGAGAACGATGCCGAGATGATCCGCGCTGCCGTGATCTGGAAGGACCAGCATATCATCGCGCTGAACAAACCGCCGGGCCTGCCGAGCCAAGGCGGCAGCGGGCAGGGCGCGCGGCATGTGGACGGGCTGACGCCTGCGCTGATGTTCGACTACAAGGAACGCCCGGTTCTGGTGCACCGGCTGGACAAGGACACATCGGGCGTGCTGCTTCTGGCACGCACCCCGCGTGTCGCGCGCAGACTGGCCGAGGCATTTCGCCACCGCGCCACGCGCAAGATTTACTGGGCACTGGTCGCAGGTGTTCCGACGCCAGCCAAGGGCACAATCAAATACGGGCTGGTCAAGGCTGGTGGGCGCGGCGCAGGCGAAAAGATGCGCTGCATTCACCCGGCAGAGATCGACCAGACCGAAGGTGCAAAGCGCGCCGTGACCGATTTTGCGGTGCTGGAACGGCTGGGCGGGCGCGCGGCCTGGATGGCGCTCTCGCCGATTACGGGGCGGACGCATCAGCTGCGCGCGCATATGGCCGAGATCGGGCATCCGATCATCGGGGACGGGAAATATGGCGGCTCGGCGCAGGAAAATCTGGGCGATGGCTGGGGCGCAGGCATTGGCGGCGAGGTCAGCCGCAAGCTGCATCTTCATGCGCGCTCGCTGCGATTGGAACACCCTGTGACTGGCGCGATGCTGACCTTTACCGCCCCTTTGCCTGAACACATGGCGCAAAGCTGGAAATTGTTCGGCTGGCAGCCCGGCGATGTGGAAGAGGACCCTTTCGAGGGCACAGCATGAATCGCAGGCTGGTGGTTTTCGACGTTGATGGCACGCTGATCGACAGCCAGGCGCATATCTGTGCGGCCATGTCGGCAGCATTCGAGGGCATCGGCCACCCGGTGCCTGCGCCCGAGGCTGTGCTGGGCATTGTTGGTCTGTCCCTGCCTGTGGCCGTAGCGCAGCTTGCGCCGGACCTGCCCGAAACCGCGCATCGGGAACTGGTCGAGGGCTACAAGGGGGCCTTCATGGGCTTGCGCGCGGAAACCCTCTCGCCGCTTTATCCCGGTGCGGCTGAGGTGCTGGACTTGTTGGAGGCCGATCCGCAGATCGTGTTGGGTATCGCCACCGGGAAATCGCGCCGGGGCATGGATCACATCATGGCCGCGCATGGCTGGGCCGGGCGGTTCGCGACAGTGCAGGTCTCGGACGATCACCCGTCAAAGCCGCATCCGTCCATGATCGCGGCCTGCCTGCGCGACACAGGGCTTGCAGCGCGTCAGGCTGTGATGGTGGGCGATACGCGCTTTGACATGCAGATGGCGCGCGCGGCCGGTGTGCGGGGCTTGGGTGTGGCCTGGGGCTATCACGCGGCAGACACGTTGGAGGCCCCGGTGATCGCGGATTTTGCAGAACTGCCACAGGCGCTGGCGGCAATGTGGAGGGTGGCATGAGCGGTTGGGTCAAGAAGCGCTTCTGGCGCGATGCAGAGGTCACGGCCTGCGAGGGTGGCTTTACAGTGACGCTTGACGGGCGGTCGTTGAAAACCCCAGCCAAGGCGGCGCTGGTCGTGCCGACTGCGGCACTGGCGGAGTTGATTGCCGAGGAATGGCGCGCACAGGGTGATGTGATCGACCCCGAAGCCATGCCCGCCACCCGCGCCGCCAACTCCGCCATCGACAAGGTGCGCGGCCAAAAGGCCGAAGTGACCGAGATCATCACCGCTTATGGTGACAGCGATCTGATCTGCTACCGTGCTGAAAGCCCCGATGCTTTGGTCGCGCGCGAGGCGCAAAGCTGGGATCCGCTGGTTGATTGGTGCGCGCATCGCTACACAGTGCGCCCGATTATCCGCACGGGTGTCATTCATGGCCCACAACCAAAGCTGCTCTTGACCAATCTGGAAGCTGATGTCGCGCGCTTGTCGAGTTTCGAACTGACCGCCTTTCACGATCTGGTCGCGATGAGCGGCTCGCTGATCATCGCGCTGGCGCTTCTGGACTGCTTCGCGTCGCCAGAGGCGCTCTGGGATGCCTCGCGCGTTGATGAGGACTGGCAGATCGAGCAATGGGGCGCGGATGAGGAAGCCGAGAAGCTGACCGCAGGGCGCAAGGCCGCATTCCTGCAATCCGCGCGCTTCTATTTTGCGCTTCAGCCCTGATCCAATTCGCGCGGGACGATGAAATCCAGCGCTCGGCCTGTGCCGGGGCGCAACTCGGCCCAGTTTGCCGCGTCAAATTCCGCGACCAGCGTGGCGCAGGTCGGATAGCGCGAAAAGCCCGGATGCGCGACCGGCGCTGCCAGCAGCATTTCGGCAAAAGCGGCGATACCGGGGTTATGGCCGATCATGATCACAGTTGCGGTTTGTGCAGTGGCCAGACAGCGCAGCATCACATCCGGCCCCGCCAGATAAAGCGCGCGTTCGAAGCGTGCAGGCACTGTCGCGGGAAATTCAGCGCTCAGCAGCGCCCATGTCTCGCGCGTGCGGGTAGCGTCGGAAATCAGCGCTTCCTGCGGCAGATACCCCTTTTCCGCCAGCCAGCGCCCGATCAAGGGGGCCGAGCGTTTGCCGCGCGGGTTCAAGGGGCGCTGGTGGTCGGTATCCAGCGGATTGTCCCAGTCGGATTTGGCATGGCGGGTCAGGATCAGGCGCAATGTCATCGGTGAAAATGCCTCATGTGGAAAGCGGATTGATCAGGGTCTCGGCCAAAGGCGTGGCTGACAGGACAGGCGCGGCGCACGGCGCATCCATTGGCTAGGCAATCAGCGCCTTCGGGTGTGTCCAGAAATGCATGACAGGCGGGCACATCATAGCCCTTGTCGGTCAGCGCGCTGACCGGGCAGGCGGTCACGCAGGGCCGCGCGCAGCCGTCGCAGGGGGCAGTGGCAGGGGCGGGCAGGTCGATGGCCGTGGCAAAGCCAAGCGCGCCGCGAAAGGACAGCCACAGCCCCTGCCGGTCATGGATCAGCCATTGCACCGGCGAGGATTGCGCACGCCCGCTCGCCAAGGCCCATGTGAAGAACGGATGCGGTGGATTGGCCCCGAAAGGATAGAAAGTGCGCGCGCCCAAGTGTTGCGCCAGACCGTCCAGCACCCGTACGGACCAACGATCCATTGGATCGGGCTGGCCGTCACGATATTCCGGGCTTTGGGTGAACGCGGTCCAGAAACGGGGGCCGTCCGGTGCGATCAGAAGCAGGGTTTCCACGCCATCGGGCAGGGGGGCGGCATCGCGCAGCACCCCTCCGGCCACAGTCAGGGCGTGGCGCTGCATCTCGGTTTCGATCTGCGCCAGCCCCGGCATGATCTAACCGCGCGGCGCGATCTGGGGCGCGCTGTCGCGGATGATGCTGCCCGCGCCGTGATCGGTGAACAGCTCAAGCAAGCAGGCATTGGGCGCGCGCCCATCAAGGATCACCACGGCCCGCACGCCGCCCTCAATCGCGGTGAGCGCGGTTTCGGTCTTGGGGATCATGCCGCCCGCGATCACGCCCGCCTCGGTCAGGTCGCGCACATGGGCGGGCGACAATTGCGTGACCACATCGCCATTCGCGTCCTTCACGCCCGAGACATCGGTCAAGAGCAGCAGGCGATCAGCCTTAAGCGCCGCAGCGATTGCGCCCGCTGCCGTGTCGCCGTTGATGTTATAGGTTTCCCCTGCGCGCCCCATGCCCAAGGGGGCGATCACCGGGATGAAGCCGCCGGTAAACAGATGATGCAGCAATTCGGGGTTCACGTCGACCGGGCGACCCACCAGACCCAGTTCGGGATCATCCGGCTCGCATGTCACCATGCCGCCATCCTTGCCCGACAGGCCCACAGCCTTGCCGCCTTCGTCCTGAATGGCCTGCACGATGCGCTTGTTGACGGACCCGGACAGCACCATCTCGACCACTTCCATCGTGGCGGCATCCGTCACACGCTTGCCGCGCACGAAATCGGACTTGATCTCGAGCTTTTTGAGCATCTCGTTGATCATCGGCCCGCCACCATGCACGATCACCGGATTGACGCCCACTTGACGCATCAGCACCACATCGCGTGCGAAACTTGCCATTTCTTCGGCATCGCCCATAGCGTGGCCACCAAACTTTATCACGACAATCGCACCGGCATAGCGTTGCAGATAGGGCAGCGCCTCGGACAATGTCCGGGCGGTGGCAAACCAGTCCTGGCTCATGGGCTTTTGCTTCTTCATGTCAGGTGAGCCCCGCAATGATCGCACGGAGCGTGGGAATCCCGAGACCTTTCTCGGACGAGGTGACGACCAGTTCGGGATAGGCCGCCGGATGTTTCGCAAGTGCTGCCCGCACCTGCGCCAGCGTCTTGTCCTGATCTTTGCTGCTGATCTTGTCAGCCTTGGTCAGCACGACCTGAAAGGTCACAGCGGATTGGTTCAGCAGGCGCATGATCTCGGCATCGACATCCTTCACCCCGTGGCGCATGTCGATGAGCAGAAACGCGCGGCGCAGCGTGGCGCGCCCTGACAGATAGGCTTTCAGCAGACGTTGCCATTTTTCAACAATCGGGATCGGCGCTTTGGCAAAACCGTAGCCCGGCAGATCGACCAGATAATGGCTCTCGCCGACAGTGAAATAGTTGATTTCCTGCGTCCGTCCCGGCGTGTTCGAGGTGCGCGCAATCGCGCGCCGACCCGTAAGCGCGTTGATCAGGCTGGATTTTCCGACATTCGAGCGACCTGCGAAACAGACCTCCAGCCGGTCGGCAGGCGGCAGGCCGTCCATCGCGACCACGCCTTTCAGAAATTCAACCTCACCTGTCAACAGCTTGCGGCCAGCCTCTTCGGCCAGTGGATCTGGCGTCTTGGCCAAGGGGAAGGGCAGGGCGGTCATGGTATTACCTTTGCTGTGTCGCCTTCGCGGATGGTCCCGGCCTGCGTGACCACAGCATAGACGCCAAAATTCGTGTGCTCGTAGCCCTCTTCCAGCGCATCGAGCGTGTTCACGTCGATCTGACCTGTCGCGCAATCGACCATTGTGGCGCGGCAGCGGCCAATCGGTTCGACGACCTTTAACCGCGCTTCACCAATGGCAATTTCGCTGCCAATCAGATCGAATTCTTCCCAAGGGGCGAGCCCCTCCAGCCACAGATTGCCGCGCCAGCGGTCCAGACCCAGATCGACCCCCAGCCGTTGCCCTAGGGCGCGGTTCGAGGAGAGGTTCAGAATCGAGACACTTTCGAAATCCGTATCCGTCATTCCACGCCCGGCCTTGACCAGCCGAACAGGTTGCGCGCGCCCGCCCGCCATCAGCGGTGCGACCCAGTTCAGGAAATCAGCCTGCCCCTGCGCAGTATCTGGCGCAAAGGTGAGCGCCGCGCGCGAGGGATGGGTCAGGGTGATCTGGCCTGTCGATTCGTCAA